>NZ_JBFAVI010000052.1:0-39196 GCF_040679695.1 Micromonospora sp. NPDC052213 | reverse complement strand
GTCGGGCCGGGCGGCCGGGCGGGGTGGCCCGCCAGACGGTGAGGGCGGCGGCGGTCGCGGCGACCACGGCCACGCCGAGGAGCCAGCCGGCCAGCACGTCGCTGGTCCAGTGCACGCCGAGGGCGACCCGGCTGAAGCCGGTCACCAGGGCGAGCAGCAGCGCCGCCGCGACCACCAGCCGGCGGGCGACCGGCCCGGCGTGCGGGAGGAACACCACCAGCAGCACCCCGGCGGCCAGGGCGGCGTTGAGCGCGTGCCCCGACGGGAAGGCCAGGCCGGGCGCCTGGGCCACCGGGTCGGGCAGGTCGGGCCGCGACCGGCCGAAGAGCAGCTTGAGCAGTGGACTGAGCAGGCCGCCCACCGTCATCGTGACGGCGACCCAGACCGCCAGTTGCCGGGCCCCCCGCCCCACCAGCCAGAGGACCAGGACCAGTGCGCCGACACGCAGCGGCATCGGGGCGAACACGTCGGTCCAGAGGGACATCAGGCGTACCCACGCCGGGTGGTCGGCGGCGTAGCCGGCCAGCGCGTCGGTCACCGCCGTGTCTAGCCGGCGTAGCGGGGGCCAGTCTCCCAGGACCAGGAGCGCCAGCAGCGTGAACGGCACCACCACCAGGAACGCGGCCCCGACGGCGAGGGTGAGCCGCAGGCCGCGGGAGTGGTCCGGGTGCAGGCGGCGGCTGCGCCACGAGGGTCGCGGCGGCGCGGCGAGGGTACGCGGGCCCAACGTGCTCATGGCATCTGTTCTACCCGGGACGCGGGCCGGTCAGACGCGGACCGGGCAGTCGGATCGCCTCGCCGTGCGGGTGCTGGTCGGGTCGGCCCGGCCGCCGCCCCAAACCGTCGGCTCGGGGCCGCCGCCCCAACCCGCCGGCTCGGACTGCCAACTCGCCCGCCGGCTCAGCTCGCGGGCGGGCGGCGCTCCACCCTGGCCGGGCGACGCGGGGCGGCCAGCGGGGTCCACTGGCGGAACCGGCGCACCATCAGCGCCGCCCCGGTGAGCAGGGCGACGAAGAGGGCGGCCCCGGTCCAGAGCCGCTCCGGCGTGGCCTCCTCGTGCGTGCCCGCCGGCTGCGCCGCCCAGCGGGTCTGCCCGCGCGGCACCGTGAAGCCGAGCTGGTCGCTGCCGGCCCCGGAGACGTCGGCCTGCGCCGAGCCGGGCGCGGGACCGAACCCGACCACGCCCGGCGAGGACTGGTCGTCGAGCGGGTTGCGGCCCACCGGGGTCACCTCGGCGTCCAGCGCGGCGACCGGGTCGACCAGGCCGTACCCGAAGCGGTCGTCCCGACCGGTCGGGCCGATGTCGCGGGCGGTGGTCAGCAGCCGGTTCACCACGTCGCCGGCGGACAGCTGCGGGTAGCGGGCCCGCACCAGCGCGGCGGTGGCGGCGACCAGCGGCGCCGCGAAGCTCGTGCCCTGCACGCGCCAGTAGCCGCCGGGGCGGGCCCCGACCAGGCCGGTGGCCGGGGCGGCGAGCACCGTGGCCTGCCCGGTGATCGACCCGGACCAGAGGTCGTCGCTGTCGCGGTCCAGCCCGGCGACCGCGATCACGCCGGGCTCCCGGGCCGGGTACCAGACCTCTGAGCTGGACGAGGCGGCCACGTTGCCGGTGCAGGCGATCACCACCACGTCCCGGGCGAAGGCGTAGTCGATCGCGGCGGCCAGGGCGGCGCTGTCGCCGCTGCCGCCGAGGGACAGGTTGATCACCTGGGCGCCGTTGTCCACGGCCCAGCGCACACCCCTGGCGACGATCATCGCGTCGTCGTAGCGGTTCTCGGCGTCGAGGACGCGGACCGGAAGGATCCGGGCGTCCGGCGCGAGGCCCACCGCGCCGCGCTTGTCGTCGTTCCGCCCGGCGATCAGCCCGGCCACGGTCGTGCCGTGGCCGACCGGGTCGGGCTCGTCGGCGGAGCCTCCGGGGTCGACCAGGTCGAGGCCGGGCAGCACCTGGCCGGCCAGGTCGGGGTGGGAGGCGTCCACCCCGGAGTCGATCACCGCGACGGTGACCCCGCGCCCGGTCGAGCTGCGCCACGCCGCCTTCGCCTGCAACGCGTCGAGCTGCCACTGCTCGTCGCGGATCTGGTCGGGGCGGCTCTGGCTGTCGGTGGGCGCGAGCGGCACCGGCACGGCGGCGGCCGGCTGGGCGGCGGCGACCGGTCGGGGGGCGGCGTCGGCCGGGGTGACCGGACCGGCAACCGAGGCGACGGCGGCCGCCACCCCGAGCAACGCGCGTCCGGCGATCCGCCGGCCCGCCGGCGGACAGCTGTGCCGCACCGTGGTCACATCCTCAAGCCGTTCATCCCAGACGCAAACATGACGATCGGAGATTACCGGTTCCCCGCGGCCTTGCGGGGCGATCCGGGGACACCCGTCACGGCGACGGCAGATACGCCAGCTGGACCAGCCGTACGCCCTCGCGCCGGGTGACGAGCCGGCCGCGTCCCGGGGGCAGCGGACCGGGCCGGACCGGGCCGACCAGCGCCCCCTCGTCCGGGCTGCCCGCCATCACCAGCCCGGCCGTGGACAGCTCGCGGAGGCGCTGCACGATCGGCTCGTACTGGGCCCGGCCGGCGCCGCCGGAGCGCCGGACGAGCACCAGGTGCAGCCCCACGTCCCGGGCGTGCGGCAGGTGCTCCTCCAGCGCGCGCAGCGGGTTGGCCGGCCCGCCGGCGACGAGGTCGTAGTCGTCCACGAGCACGAACAGCTCCGGCCCGGACCACCACGACCGCTCCCGCAGTTGCGCGGGGGTGACCTCCGGCCCGGGAGCCCGGCCGTGCATGTAGCCGGCGGCCGAATCGATCAGCTCGGTGGTGTGCGCCGCGGCGGAGCCGTACCCGATCAGGTGTGGCGCCTCGGTGAGGTCCGACAGGCTGCGCCGGTAGTCGACCAGGATCACCCTGGCCTGCTCGGGGGTGAACCGGGTGATGATCGAGGTGGCCAGCGCGCGCAGGAACGACGACTTGCCGCACTCGGCGTCGCCGAAGACCACGAAGTGCGGCTCGGTGGCGAAGTCCAGCACCACCGGGCGCAGGTCCGCCTCGGCGATCCCGACCGGGATGCGCAGGCCGGTGGTCGAGGCCAGGTCCAGCTCGGCGTACGGCAGCACCGGCGGCAGCAGCCGCACCGGGGGCGCGGCCGGCCCCGTCCAGCTCCCGGCGACCTGCTTGACGAGATCGGTGGTGTCCCCGCCGGAGGCGGCCAGCTGCGGCAGCGCGGTGAGGAAGTGCAGGCTCTCCGCGGTGACGCCCCGGCCGGGGGTCTTCTCCGGCACGTTCGTCGCCGCCCGGCGGGCCACCAGCGAGTCGGACGGGTCGCCGAGGCGCAGCTCCAGCCGGGAACCGAAGAGGTCCCGGATCGCCGGCCGGAAGTCCAGCCAGCGCACCGCCGTCGCCACCACGTGCACACCGTACGACAGGCCGCGGGTGGCCAGGTCGGTGACGAGCGGCTCCAGGTCGTCGTACTCGCCGCGCAGGGTGGTCCAGCCGTCCACCACCAGGAACACGTCGCCGAACGGGTCGGCGCCCGGCTGGCCGGTGCCGGCCGCCGCGGCCCGCCGCTGTCGCCAGGCGGCCATCGACTCCACGCCCAGCTCGGCGAAGCGGCGTTCCCGGTCGACCAGCAGGGTGGCGATCTCGCCGACCGTACGCCGGACGGCCGTCGGGTCGGCGCGGCCGGTGACGCCCCCGACGTGCGGCAGGTCGCGCAGCGCGGCCAGCCCGCCGCCGCCGAAGTCGAGGCAGTAGACCTGCACCTCGGCCGGGGTGTGGGTGAGCGCCAGCGCGCAGATCAGCGTGCGCAGCGCCGTCGACTTGCCGCTCTGCGGCCCGCCGACGACCGCGACGTGCCCGGCGGCGCCCTCCAGCGACAACCAGAGCAGGTCGCGGCGCTGCTCGAAGGGCTTGTCGACCACCGCCACGGGCACCTGCAACGCGCCGTGCAGCTCCGGGTTGCCGAAGGCGAGCCCGCGCGCCGGGTCGGCGGCGACCGGCCCGAGCAGCTCGTCCAGCGCCGGCGCCCGCCCAAGCGGGGGCAGCCAGACCTGGTGCGCGGGCGGGCCCTGGCCGGCCAGCCGGTCGACCATCAGCTCCAGCAGGCTCCCGGTGTCGCCCTCGTCGGCCGAGGCGGGCAGCGCGGGCGGCCCGACCGGCTCCGGCTTCGGCACGAGGTGCGTGGAGAAGGCGAGCAGGCGCGGGGCTCCCGCGCCGCCCGCGCCCGGTGCCGCGCCGCGTCGGCGGAGCGCCCCGGAGACGTACGCGGCCTTGAACCGCACCAGCGGCTCGGTGCCGAAGCGCAGGTAGCCGTGCCCGGGGGAACGGGGCAGCTCGTGCGCGTCCGGCACGCCGAGCACCGTCCGGGACTCCAGCGCGGAGAAGGTCCGCAACCCGATCCGGTACGACAGGTGGGTGTCCAGCCCGCGCAGCCGCCCCTCCTCCAGCCGCTGCGAGGCCAGCAGCAGGTGTACGCCGAGCGACCGGCCCAGCCGGCCGATCTGCACGAAGAGGTCGATGAAGTCGGGCTTGGCCGAGAGCAGCTCGGAGAACTCGTCGCAGATCAGCAGCAGCGACGGCAACGGGGCGAGCGGGGTGCCGGCGGCGCGGGCGCGTTCGTAGTCGCGCAGGCTGGCGAAGTTGCCGGCCCGGCGCAGCAGCTCCTGGCGGCGGACCAGCTCGCCGTTGATCGCGTCGACCATCCGGTCGACCAGCGGGAGCGCGTCGGCCAGGTTGGTGATCACCGCGGCGGTGTGCGGGAGCCGGTCGAAGGAGGCGAACGTGGCGCCGCCCTTGAAGTCGATCAGCACGAAGTTGAGCTGCTCCGAGCTGTGCGTGGCGGCCAGCCCGAGCACCAGCGTGCGCAGCAGCTCCGACTTGCCGGAGCCGGTCGCCCCGATCAGCAGGCCGTGCGGCCCCATCCCGTCCTGCGCCGACTCCTTGAGGTCCAGCTCGATGGCGCCGCCGTCGGCGCCCACCCCGATCGGCACCCGCAGCCGCTCCCGGGCGGAGCGGGGCGCCCAGCCCTGCTCGGCGGTGAAGCCCGCCGGGTCGCCGAGACCGAGCAGCTCGGGCAGGCCCGGCTCGGCGCCCGGCGGGGCGTCCGGACCGCGTACGGCGGTGGCCAGCCGCAGCGGGGCCAGCCGCCGGGCGATCGCCTCGGCGTCGACCGGGTCGAGCCGGTCCGCCGTGCCCACCTCGGCGTGCCCCTCGGCGGAGTGGGAGTGCAGCCGGCCGTGGCGCAGCTCCAGCAGCAGCGCGAACCGGTCCAGCAGGCGCGGCGGCGGGGTGTCCAGGTCGATCACCGTCACCGCGTCGATGCCGCCGTCCCCGGTCAGGTCGGTGGCGCCGGTCAGGTCGCCCCCGTCGAGCACCACCACCACGTGCGGGCCGTCGGTGGCGGGCCCGGCCGGGCTGAACCGGGACCGGCTGGCCAGCACCTCGTCGAGCAGCCGTTCCAGCTCGGCCGCCGCGCTGGTGACCAGCCGCACCGGGCCGAGGGCGTCGGTGCGGGTGGGGTGGTGGGCGTGCGGCAGCCACTTGACCCACTCCCAGGCGGCCCGCCGCTCCGGCCCGGCGCAGACCGCGACGAGCAGCTCGTCCGGGGCGTGGAAGACCGCGAGCTGGGCGAGCATCGCCCGGGCCAGCGCCTGGCCGGCCGACCCGTCGCCGGTGGCGTCCCGGACGAAGACCCGGGCGAAGCTGCGCAGCGAGAGCGCCACCGGCAGGTCGGGCACCACGGAGTACGCGTCCAGGAACCGGCGCAGCGCGCCCGCCGTCATCGGCTCCAGTTCCTCGAGCGGGCGGGTGACCGGCGGGACCAGCGGGGTCGCGAGGGTCTGCGGGCCGACGGCGACCCGGACCACCGCGAAGTCCGGGTCGGCGGGGCGCCGTTCCCAGACCCGGTGGCTGTCGACGGTCGACCAGAGCCGGCCGGGATCCGGGTGCCGGTAGTAGAGCCCGGCGCGCTGCTGCCCGGCGGTGTGCCGGACCCGGCGCCGCAGCGCGGTCAGGTGCCGCAGGTAGTCCCGCCGGGCGGCCATCATCTCCGACTTCTTCGGGGTGCCCGAGGCGCTGCCCCACGAGGTCACCAGCATGGCCAGCGAGGAGAGCCCGAACATCCCGCCGACCACGTACGAGTAGGCGCCGCCGCCGCGGCCGAACATCATCGCCATCGCCACCGTGCCGCCGAGCATCGGCAGCACCATGAGCAGCTGCTGCCAGCGCCCGCCGGTGACGGCGGGGATCTCCGGGGGCGCGTCCACCGGCAGCTCGCCGACCGGGATCTCCGGCGCCGGGCGCCGGGGCGGCCGTTTGATGACGACAGTGGACACTCGACCCTCCTGACAGCGCTCGGTAACCCGAGCCTGGCTCATGGTAGGTAAAGTCCTGTCGTCCGCGCAGCCACCAACCCCGCGCGATATGGAGATCAGTCGATGACGATCGGGCTGGCCCGGGTCACCATCAGCGCCCCCCAGCGGCGGGTCGACGTCGCGCTGCCCGAGCAGGTGCCCCTGGCCGAGCTGCTGCCCGAGGTGCTGCGGCACGCCGGCGAGGGGCTCGCCGACGACGGCGAACGGCACGGCGGCTGGGTGCTGCGGCGCACCGACGGCGCGGTGCTGGCCACCGCCCAGGCGCTGCTGCCGCAGGGCGTCCGCGACGGGGAGGTGCTGCACCTCGTGCCGGCCCGCGCGCAGTGGCCCGAGCTGGAGTACGACGACGTGGTCGAGGCGATCGCCGACGGGGCGCGGCGGCGCGGCGGCGCGTGGTCGCCCGCCGCCACCCGGGCCGCCGCCCTGGCCGGGGCGGCCGTGCCGCTGGCCGTCGGGCTGCTCGCCCTGGCGGCCGGCGGGCCCGGGCACCGGGCCGGCTGGCCGGCCGCCGCCGTGGTGGCGCTGCTGCTCACCCTCGCCGGGGTGGTGGCGTCCCGCGCCCACGGGGACGCCTCGACCGGCGCGACCCTCGGCGGCTACGCCCTGCCGTACGCGGCCCTCGCGGGCGCCCTGGCGGTCAGCTCCGGCGACCAGGTCGGCCCGGTCGCCGGCCTGCGCTGGCTCGGGGCGCCCGAGCTGCTGGCCGGCTCGGTGGCGCTGCTGCTGGTGTCGGTGCTCGGGCTGGTCGGCATCGCCACCCGGCTCCGGGTCTTCGTGGCCGGCGCCACCGCCGGGTCCGCCGGCGCGCTGGCGGCGCTCGGCGGCCTGCTGCTCAGCCCGGCCGGAACGGCGGCGGTCCTGCTCTGCGTGCTGGTCCTCGCCGTCGGGGCGGTCCCGCTGCTGGCCATCCGGCTCGGCAAGGTGCCGCTGCCCCCGATCACCCTGCCGACCGGCGAGCCGGGCGACGCCGACCGGGCCCGGGACCTGCCCGACCGGGACCGGGTCTACGCGGCGGTCGCCCGCACCGAGGAGATGCTCACCGGGATGCTGCTCGGGCACGCCGTGCTGGCGGTGGCCGCCGCGCTGGTCCTCGGCCTCTCCGGCGGGCTGGCCGGTCGGCTGCTGGTGGCGGTCGCCGCGACCGTGCTGCTGCTCCGCTCCCGGCTGTTCGTGGCGCTGCGCCACCGGGTGCCGACCGTGGTCGCCGGCCTCGCCGGGTACGCCGTGCTGGGCGCCGTCCTCGCCGAGCGCTCCGGTCCGGCCGGTCGGCTCGCGCTGGTCGTCGGCGGGCTGGCGCTGGCCCTGCTGGCGGTGGCCGCCGGCACCACGTACGCCCGCCGCCCGGTCTCCCCGTACGTCGGTCGGGTCGCCGACCTGGCCGACACCGCTCTGGTGGTCTCCGTGGTGCCGGTCGCCTGCGCGGTGCTCGACCTGTACGAACGGGCCCGGGGGCTGCTCGGCTGAGCGGCCCCCGGGCCCGTTCGACGTCGGTGCCGGGTCAGTGCGTGGACTCGCCGCGCTCCTCGGCCTCCTTGGCGCGCCGGTACGACGCCGCGATCTCCGCCTCGGCCTCCTGCCGGCCGACCCAGGTGGCGCCCTCGACCGACTTGCCCGGCTCGAGGTCCTTGTAGACCTCGAAGAAGTGCTGGATCTCCAGCCGGTCGAACTCGCCGAGGTGGTGGATGTCGCGCAGGTGCTCCTGGCGCGGGTCCTCGTAGGGGACGCAGAGGACCTTGTCGTCGCCGCCCTTCTCGTCCGTCATCCGGAACATGCCGATGGTGCGGCACCGGATCAGGCAGCCCGGGAAGGTGGGCTCGGGCACCAGCACGAGCGCGTCCAGCGGGTCGCCGTCCTCGCCCAGGGTGCCCTCGATGAAGCCGTAGTCCGCCGGGTACTGCGTGGAGGTGAAGAGCGTGCGGTCCAGCCGGATCCGGCCGGTCGCGTGGTCGACCTCGTACTTGTTGCGGTGACCCTTCGGGATCTCAACCGTCACGTCGAAATCCATCTGCACGCTCCCTCGTTGCCCACGCTGGCTAACGGAAACCAGCGGCACGCCGCTCCCGTCGGGTGAATGCCCACCCGCCGGCTCCGGCCGCCGCATAGTGTTCGGACCGAAGTAGTGTCACCCAAGCAGATTTCGCGGGGGGAGGAGGGGGTCGTGGGGAGGGAAGATTCACACTACCGCCCGGAGGGCGGTGCTGGACGGGGGACCGGCCGATCTGCTTCCGGCGGGGCCACCGGGCGGTTCCCGGTGCCCGACGCCCACCTTCCCCGCACGCCCGGGTCCCCCGGCGACGCCGGCCCGGCCGCGTACGGCCAGCCGCCCCCGCCCGGGCCGACCGACCTCTGGGCCGTCGCCGCGACCCGCCCCGCCGGCGGACCCCCCGGCCCGGGCGCCCCGCCCCCGGCCGCGCCCCCGGAGCCCGGCCCGGCGCGCCGCCGGGTCCTGCCCGTCGCCCTGGCCGTGGTGCTCGTGCTCGTGCTCGCCGCCGTCGGGATCGCCGTGGTCCGACCGGGCCCCGTCGCCGACTGGCTGGGCGACGAGCCGGCCGAGCGGAGGGCCGCGCAGGCGGCGGAGCCGGCGCCCGTGGCGGTGCTGTCCGGCGCGGACGCGAACGCCCCGATGCCGACCCCCGAGGCGGTACGCGCCGCGCTCGCCCCGCTGGTGGGCGTGTCCGCGCTCGGCGACCGGGTCAACGTCTCGGTGGCCGACGTGGCCAGCGGCCAGCCGCTCTTCGGCCGGGGCGAGGACGACGGCACCGTGCCCGCCTCGGTGACCAAGCTGGTGACCGGGGTGACGGTGCTCGCCGCCCGCGGCCCCGCGTACCGCATCCCGACCCGGGCGGTCGCCGGCCCGAACCCCGGCGAGGTGGTGCTCGTCGGCGGCGGCGACCCCACGCTGGCGGTCGACAAGAAGGGTTTCTATCCCGGGGCGGCGCGCCTCGACGACCTGGCCGGCCAGGTACGCACGGCGCTCGGTGGCACGGAGCCGACGAAGGTGACGGTCGACTCGTCGCTCTTCTCCGGCCCCGTCTACGAGCCGGGGTGGGACGAGGACATCCCCACCGGCGGCTACGGCGGCGCGATCACCGCGCTGATGACCGACGGCGCCCGCGGCGACGTGCCGCGCGCCAAGAAGGACGACGCGGCCGGCAACCACTGGGCCGAGCGGGTGGCGCAGCCCGACCTCGCGGCCGGCCGGGCCTTCGCCCGGCTGCTCGGCGTGCCGGCCGACACGGTGAAGCGCGGCACCGCACCCGCGGCGGACGGCGGCGCCGCGACCGGCACGCCCGGGCCCGGCACCGAGCTGGGCAAGGTGGAGTCGCTGCCGATGGTCCGGCTGGTCGACATCATGATCAGCGACAGCGACAACATCATCGCCGAGGCACTGGCCCGTCAGGTCGCGCTGGCCCGCAACGAGCCCGCCTCCTTCGAGGGCGCCGGTGCGGCGATGGACGCGGTGGCGGGGGAGCTGGGCCTGCCGGCCGACGAACTGTCCCTCGCCGACGGCAGCGGGCTGTCGCGCAGCAACCGGATCAGCCCCTCGCTGCTCACCGACCTGATCACGCTCGCCGGCGACGGCAGCCGTCCCGAACTGGCCGCGATCTTCGGCGGCCTGCCCGTGGCCGACTGGTCGGGCACCCTCGCCGACCGGTACGGCACGGCGGCGACGAAGGCCGGCGCCGGGGTGGTCCGGGCCAAGACCGGCACCCTGACCAGGGTGCACGCGATCGCCGGCGTGGTCAGCACCGCCGACGGGCGGCTGCTGACCTTCGCGGTGCTCACCGACGCGGTGCCGCCGGACGGCCAGGAGGCCGCCCGGGTGGCGCTGGACCGGATCGGCGCCGCCCTGGCCGGCTGCGGCTGCCGCTGACCGGACAGGGCAGGGCGCGGCCGGCGTCGATCACGCCGACGCGAGCCCGGGCCGGGGTGTCCCGGCGCGGGTACGGTGGGTGCATGGCGCAGTTCGTGGACTGGGATCTGGCCGCCGCGACCGCGGGGGCGCTGGGCAAGTCGGGCCCCCGGGTGTCGTACGCCGAGGCCACCGACGTGGTCGGTGACCTGCGGCGGTTGACCGACGAGGCGGCGGGGCACGTCGCCGACTACACGGGGCTGCGCTCGCAGGTGTCGCACCCGCCGGTGCGGGTGGTGGACCGCCGGGACTGGGCGGCCGCCAACATCGCCGGGCTGCGCGAGGTGATCACGCCGCTGGTCGGCCGGCTCACGAAGGACAAGCAGCCCGGCCCGCTGACCGAGGCGATCGGCTCCCGGCTGACCGGCGTGCAGGCCGGCACCGTGCTGGCGTACCTCTCCGGCCGGGTCCTCGGCCAGTACGAGGTCTTCTCCGCCGACCCCGGGCAGTTGCTGCTGGTCGCGCCGAACATCGTCGAGGTGGAGCGGAAGCTGCAGGCCGACCCCCGCGACTTCCGGCTCTGGGTCTGCCTGCACGAGGTGACCCACCGGACCCAGTTCACCGCCGTGCCCTGGATGCGGGCGTACTTCCTCAGCGAGGTGCAGGCCTTCGTGGACGCGTCGTCGAGCGGCGGCGAGCACCTGCTGGAGCGGCTGCGCCGGGGCGTGGCCACCCTCTCCGACGTGGTCAAGGACCCGGAGAGCCGCACCAGCGTGCTGGACATCGTGCAGACCCCGGCGCAGCGGGCCGTGCTGGACCGGCTCACCGCGCTGATGACCCTGCTGGAGGGGCACGCCGAGTTCGTCATGGACGGCGTCGGCCCGGAGGTGATCCCGAGCGTCGAGCGGATCCGGGCGGGCTTCAACCGGCGCCGGGAGGCCGGCAATCCGCTGGAGAAGGCCATCCGCCGGCTGCTCGGCGTGGAGGTCAAGATGCGCCAGTACGCCGAGGGCCGCAAGTTCGTGCACGGGGTGGTCGACCGGGTCGGCATGGACGGCTTCAACAAGATCTTCGGTTCGCCGCTCACCCTGCCCCGGCTGGAGGAACTCGGCGACCCGGACGCCTGGGTGGCCCGGGTACACGGGCCGGTCGGCCCGGTCCAGGCCACGGGCTGACCGTACGCCGTGGCCGCGCTCGCCCCGCCGGTGGCGGCGATCCGGGTGGCGGTCCGCCGCGCGCTGGCCGACCTGCCGCCCGGGGGCCCGGTGCTGGTCGCCTGCTCGGGCGGGGCGGACTCGCTCGCGCTGGCCGCCGCGACCGCGTTCGTGGCGCCCCGGCTGGGTCGCGCCGCCGGCCTGGTGACGGTCGACCACGGACTCCAGGAGGGCTCGGCGCAGCGGGCCGCGGCGGTGGCGGCGTGGGCCCACGAGATCGGCCTGGCGCCGGTCGAGTCGGTGCGGGTCGACGTCGCCGGGCGACCGGGCGGACCCGAGGCGGCCGCCCGCGAGGCCCGCTACCGGGCGCTCGCCGAGGTGGCCGGCCGGTACGGGGCGGCGGCGCTGCTCACCGGGCACACCCGCGACGACCAGGCGGAGACGGTGCTGCTCGCGCTCGCCCGCGGCGCCGGCCCGCGCGGCCTGGCCGGGATGCCAGCCCGGCGGGACCTCGACGGGGTGCCGCTGCTGCGCCCGCTGCTGGAGGTCGGCCGGGAACAGACCCGCAAGGCGTGCGCGGTGCTCGGGCTGAGCCCGTGGGAGGACCCGCACAACGCCGACCCCTCGTACGCCCGCGCCCGGGTGCGGGCCGACGTGCTGCCCGCCCTGGTCCGCGCGCTCGGGCCGGGGGTGCTGGACAACCTGGCCCGGACGGCCCGGCTGGTGGCGGCGGACAACGCCGTCCTCGACGAGCTGGCCGCCGCCGCGCTGGCCGACGTCCGCCACCCCGAGGGAGGGCTCTCGGTGGGTGCCCTGGCCGCCCTCTCGCCGGCGGTGCGCGGCCGGGTGCTGCACGCCTGGGCCCGGGAGCTGGGCGCCCCGCCCACCGCCCTGTCGTACCGGCACGTGACCGCGCTGGACACGCTGGTCACCGGCTGGCGGGGGCAGGGGGCGGCGTACCTGCCGGGCGGGCTGCGGGTGGTCCGCCGCGACGGCCGGCTCACCCCCGCCGTCCCCCGCTGACGGGGTCTGTCACCGCAGGGCGGGAGGGGACGTGGCGGGCGGCGACGCCGTTCGCGCGGGCGCGGGGAGCCGCCGGGAGGCGGTAGACATGGCGCATGGCGTACCCCCGACAGCCGCTCTTCGCGCCGCACGGCGCGGTGGCGACGAGCCAGCCGCTGGCCGCGGCGGCCGGCCTTGGACCAGGGGGAAGGACGGCTCAGGCCCCGACCCGGTCGCGGAAGGTGACCCGGTAGTTCTGCGGCGTGGCGCCGACGCGACGGGTGAAGTGGTGCCGCAGCGCCGCCGCGTCGCCGAAGCCGGCCCGGTCGGCGACCGCCTCCACGCTCAGCCGGGTCTCCTCCAGCAGCCGGCGGGCCAGCAGCACCCGCTGGTTGGTCAGCCAGTCGTGCGGCGTGGTGCCCGTCTCGGCCCGGAACCGCCGGGCGAACGTGCGCGGGGCCATCCCGGCCCGGGCGGCCAGCTCGTCCACGGTCACCGGCCGGTCCAGGTGTCCCATCAGCCACTCCAGCACCGGCTCCAGGGTGGGCGCCTCGGGGGTCCTCGGAATGGGGGCCTCGACGTACTGGGACTGCCCGCCGTCGCGGTGCGGGGGGACCACCATCCGGCGGGCCAGCCGGGTGGCCGTCGCCGAGCCGTGCTCCTGGCGGACCAGGTGCAGGCAGGCGTCGATGCCGGCCGCCGTGCCGGCGCTGGTGATGAGGCGGTCGTCCTGCACGTAGAGCGAGTTGCACCGGACCTTCGCCGTCGGGTGGCGGCGTTGCAGTTCGTCGACGTACCGCCAGTGGGTGGTGCACTCCCGGCCGTCGAGCAGGCCGGCCTCGCCCAGCACGAACGCTCCGGAGCAGACGCTGAACACGTACGCCCCGCGGTCGGCGGCCCGGCGCAGCGTGTCGAGCACCGGGGCCGGCACCGTGGAGCCGTGCTCGTGGGCCGGCACGGCGACCAGGTCCGCGTCCTCCGCCGGCCCGAGGTCCGCGTGCGGGGTCAGCTGGAAGCCCGACGTGGTGCGGACCGGCCCGCCGTCGGGGCTGCACACGTGGAACCGGTAGCCGGGGAACCCGTCGGCGGTGCGGTCGGTGCCGAAGACCTCGGCGAGGACGCCGAGCTCGAACGGGGCGACCCGGTCCAGGGCGAGGACGGCCACCGAACGGAGCATGTGACGAGGGTAACCGAACGAGTGGCAGGAAATCGAGGGGGAGCGGCATTCCTGCCACTGTCCGGCCTGTCGTGCTCGGCGCAGACTGGGTGCAGTCCGGTGCGCACCGGCGGCGAAACCGACAGCAATCGTGCGAAAGCGAGCGCCGCCATGGAGTTCCTGTTCTTCCTCTTCTTCTTCCTCCTCCTCGCCGTGGCGTCGGCCGCCGGCCTCACCGCCGACAGCCGGGACTCGGCCGACTGGAAGCCGACCGACGACGGCCGCCGTTGGCGGTCGCGTACCTGCTGAGGTGATTGGTGGCCTTCGCGTAGTTCATCCCGTGCGGGACCGCTCCAAAAGGGGCGGCCCCGCCGACGGAGGCCATCCGGCGTACGGCAGGCTAGGAGCCATGGCTGACGGCTCCTGGTACGACGCCGACATCGACCACGTGATCATCTCCGAGGCGCAGATCCGCGAGAAGACCGCGGAACTCGCCAAGCAGGTCTCGGCGGACTACGCCGACGTCGATGACGGGCTCCTGCTGGTCTGCGTGCTCAAGGGCGCGGTGATGTTCATGGCCGACTTCGCCCGGGCGCTGGGCCGCAACGGGCCGCCCGCCGAGCTGGACTTCATGGCCATCTCCTCCTACGGCCAGGGCACCACCTCCTCCGGCGTGGTCCGCATCCTCAAGGACCTGGACCGGGACATCGCCGGCCGGCACGTGGTCGTCGTCGAGGACATCGTCGACTCCGGCCTGACCCTCTCCTGGCTGCTGCGCTACCTGGAGTCCCGCTCGGCGGCCAGCGTCGAGGTCGTCGCGCTGTTCCGCAAGCCGGACGCGGTCAAGGTGCCGGTGCCGGTGAAGTACGTCGGCTTCGACATCCCCACCGAGTTCGTCGTCGGCTACGGCCTCGACTTCGACGAGCGCTACCGCGAGCTGCCGTACGTCGGCGTACTCAAGCCCGAGGTCTACGCCCGGGCCTGAGCCTCTCTCGCATCGGCGTCCATCGAGCGGACGTTCAGCGGGCTCTCAGCCAGGCGGACTACGGTATAGGTCGGTGGCGTGGAGGCATCATCCACGCCCGACCCCTCGAACCGCTGGACCGGGCGGTCGGGCGGCCGGGCGCGGAGCTCCCGTCACGTCGGCTGGACCCGGTTCGCCCGACGCGCAGCTGCTGGGCTCGCGAGCTCGCTCCGCGCGCGCACGATGTTCCGTTCGTGCGCGACTGCGGGGCTCGCAAGCTCACTCCTCGCGCACACGGTGTACCGTCGAATGACCGCGGCGCGGCAAACTTCGCGCCTCGGGGTCGAGTCGGCCCGCACGGCGGCTCCGGCCGCCGCCGCAGGCGGCGACACCATCAGACGGACAGGACGTCGATCAGGAGGATGCGGGCGCCTCGGCGCTCGACAACAGCATGGAACGTACGCGTTTCTTCCGCCGACCGGTGGTCTGGATCATCCTGGTCATCCTCGGCGCCGTTGTGCTCAGTCAACTGTTCACCGCTGGTCCCAGCTACCACCGGGTGGACACGTCCATCGCGCTCGACCAGCTCAACAAGGGCGGCATCGAGAAGGTCGTCTTCCAGGACAAGGAGCAGACGCTCCAGCTCGACCTGAAGGACAAGGCCAAGTTCGGTGACACCACCACCGACCGGATCGAGGCGCAGTTCCCCTACGAGGTCGGCGACGAGGTCTGGAACGAGGTCCTCGAGGCCAAGGCCAACAACCGGGTCACCGGCCCGGCCGACGCCAAGGTGTCGTCCGACAGCATCTGGGTGAGCCTGCTGGTCAACCTGCTCCCGATCGCCCTGCTGGTGCTCCTGCTGCTCTTCTTCATGTCGCAGATGCAGGGCGGCGGCTCCCGGGTGCTCAACTTCGGCAAGTCCAAGGCGAAGATGATCACCAAGGACACGCCGAAGACCACGTTCGCGGACGTGGCCGGCGCCGAGGAGGCCGTCGAGGAGCTGCACGAGATCAAGGACTTCCTGCAGAACCCGGCGAAGTACCAGGCCCTGGGCGCCAAGATCCCGAAGGGCGTGCTGCTCTTCGGCCCGCCCGGCACCGGTAAGACGCTGCTGGCCCGCGCCGTCGCCGGCGAGGCCGGGGTGCCGTTCTACTCGATCTCCGGCTCCGACTTCGTCGAGATGTTCGTCGGTGTCGGCGCGAGCCGGGTCCGCGACCTCTTCGAGCAGGCCAAGGCGAACGCCCCGGCGATCGTCTTCGTCGACGAGATCGACGCCGTCGGCCGGCACCGTGGCGCCGGCATGGGCGGCGGCCACGACGAGCGCGAGCAGACCCTCAACCAGCTGCTCGTCGAGATGGACGGCTTCGACACCAAGGGCGGGGTCATCCTGATCGCCGCCACCAACCGGCCGGACATCCTCGACCCGGCGCTGCTGCGCCCGGGCCGCTTCGACCGGCAGATCCCGGTGGACGCCCCCGACATGGAGGGCCGCAAGGCGATCCTGCGGGTGCACGCCAAGGGCAAGCCGTTCACCCCCGACGTCGACCTCGACTCGGTGGCCCGGCGCACCCCGGGCTTCAGCGGCGCCGACCTGGCCAACGTCATCAACGAGGCCGCGCTGCTCACGGCCCGCAAGGACCAGCGGGCGATCACCAACGACTCCCTGGAGGAGTCGATCGACCGGGTGATCGCCGGTCCGCAGCGCCGGACCCGGGTGATGAGCGACCAGGAGAAGAAGATCACCGCGTACCACGAGGGTGGGCACGCGCTGGTGGCCTGGGCGCTGCCGCACGCCGCGCCGGTGCACAAGGTGACGATCCTGTCCCGCGGCCGGTCGCTGGGCCACACCCTGGTGCTCCCCACCGAGGACAAGTACACCCAGACCCGCGCCGAGATGGTCGACACCCTGGCGTACGCGCTGGGTGGCCGGGCCGCCGAGGAGCTGGTCTTCCACGAGCCGACCACCGGCGCCGGCAACGACATCGAGAAGGCCACCCAGCTGGCCCGCGCGATGATCACGCAGTACGGCATGAGCTCCAAGCTCGGCGCGATCAAGTACGGCACCAGCGGCGACGAGCCGTTCCTCGGCCGCAACATGGGCCACGAGCGGGACTACTCCGACGCCGTCGCCGCCGAGATTGACGGTGAGATGCGGGCGCTGATCGAGTTGGCCCACGACGAGGCATGGGAGATCCTGGTGGAGTACCGGGACGTCCTGGACAACATCGTGCTGGAGCTGATGGAGAAGGAGACCCTCTCCACCGCCGACATGGCCCGGATCTGCGCCCGGGTGGCCAAGCGGCCGCCGATGGCGCCGTACAACGGCTTCGGCAAGCGCCAGCCCTCCACCGAGCCGCCGGTGCTCACGCCGGCCGAGAAGGAGGCGCTCAAGGTGCAGGCCCAGGCCGACGGCGCCCAGGCGACGGTCGGCGGCACCACCTCGACCAGCTCGAACAACTCGGACGGTACGCACTGAGCACCGACCCGACGGCCAGTTCCCGGGACGCCCGGGGACTGGCCGTCTCCGCGACCGAGCCCGACGGCGACCTCGACTACGTGGCCGCGCGCCTGATCAGCGGCAAGCTCACCGGCCGACCCGTCGAGGACACCGTGGACCTCGGGCGGATCGAGAAGGCGGTCCGCGAGATCCTCATCGCCGTCGGGGAGGACCCGGACCGCGACGGGCTCCAGCAGACGCCGGCCCGGGTGGCCCGCGCGTACGCCGAGCTCTTCGCCGGCCTGCGGGTCGACCCGGCCCAGGTGCTCAGCACCACCTTCGAGGCCAACCACCAGGAGCTGGTGCTGGTCCGGGACATCGACGTGATGAGCCTGTGCGAGCACCACCTGCTGCCGTTCCGGGGCAGCGCCCACATCGGCTACATCCCGGGGCCGGACGGCCGGATCACCGGCCTGTCCAAGCTGGCCCGGCTGGTCGAGGTCTTCGCCCGCCGGCCACAGGTCCAGGAGCGGCTCACCTCGCAGATCGCCGACCTGCTGATGGAGCAGCTCGCGCCGCGCGGCGTGGTGGTGGTGCTCGAGTGCGAGCACATGTGCATGGCGATGCGCGGCATCCAGAAGTCGGGTGCCCAGACCATCACCTCGGCCGTGCGGGGCACGCTCCAGCACGACGCCAAGTCGCGGGCCGAGGCGATGGCGCTGATCATCCCCCGCTGACCGCGACCGACCCGACCGGCCGGTCGACCCGCACTCCGGGTCGGCCGGCCGCTCGCGTGGCCGGACGTCACGCGACGGCCCGCTCAGCCGGCCAGCATCGCGAGCAGCAGGCCCGCGCTGACCAGCACCGCCGGGACCAGGCACACCAGCGCGCCGAGCCGGGCCGTGCGGTCCACCCGGCCACCCTCCGCAGGCGGGAAGAGCCGCCCGACGCCGAGCCAGCCCGCCGCGAACGCCACCGCCGGCATCGGCAGCCCGCAGAGCAACGCCGCCACGCTCGCCGCCCCGGGACCGGTCGCCACGAACAGCGCCACCTGGATCAGCGGCACCAGCAGGGCCAGCGGCGCGTACAGCAGCAGGTTGCGCGGGCGCGCCGGCCAGGCGGCCAGGCGGGGCAGGCCGCGCGCGGCCAGCGCGGCGTCCGCGGCGTCCGCGCGGCCCCGGGCGGCGCGGAGCGCGGACAGCACCGCGGCCGGCCCGCCCGCCATCGACCGGGCCGCCTCGGTCAGCTCAGGCGGCGTCGGGACCAGCGAGATCGGTGGTACGCCCCGCTCGCGCAGCCGGGTCTCCTGTGCCGCCAGCCGGGTGCGGACGGCGGTCAGCTCCTCGCGGGCAGCCTGCACCGACCGGGCCTGCTCACCGGCAGCGGTGGCCGCGTCCCGGCGTACCCCGTCGAGCTGCCGGGCGGCGGCGAGATAGTCGGTCCACGCGGCGGACACCGGGTCGCCGCCCGCGACGGCCCCCGACGGCGCCGCCGCGTCGGGCCCACCCGGCGGCAGCCCGGCGGACCGCTGGCGTCCCGGCCCGGCGTGCGCCGGCCTGCTCCGCGCCCCGCCGCGGGTCATGTCGGCTCTCCCTGCTCCGCGAAGGGAACCAGCACCGTGCCCTGCTCACCCGGCCCGTCCCAGAGTGCCGCCCGGCCCGGGCGGGGCCGCCACTCCACCGGCCGGCCGAAGACCGACGCGAGCTGGGCGCCGGGCAGGTCCACCACCGCCACGGCCGCGAGCTTCTCGACCTCGCCGTCGGGCTCCAGCAGCGCCGCGAAGGACGGCGCCGTGCGCCAACGGCCGAGCAGGTGCCGCCCGGCGGGCGGGCCCTCCCGCAGCAGCGCGCGCAGCCGCTCCGGGGGCAACTGCTCCGGCGACGGCACATCCAGGCCGAAGACCACCAGGTACGCCGGCTCAGCGGCGTCCACGGCGGCGAGCAGGTCGCCGGCGTCCACCATCTCGACCGGGTGCCGACCGGCCAGCTCGGCCGCCAGCGCGTCGGCCAGCGGCCGGCAGTCGTCCTCCGGCGCGGCGAGCACGAAGCGGGCGGTCCCCGGCGCGTGGTGGGCGGCGGTGCTGCGCGCCGCCGTGGCCAGCAGCCGGGCCGCCTCCGGGCCGGGGCCGAGGACGGCCAGGTTGCGCCCCGGGGCCGGCCCCAGCGGCACCGCGACCGTGGTCCGGGGCACGTCCACGGCCCGGCCCAGCAGGGCGGCGGCGCCGGGCGCCCGCCCGGCCAGCGCGGCCCGGTGCCGCGGATCGTTGCGCAGCAGCGGGCGGGCGTAACCGGCGAAGACCACCGGCGGGGTGGACCCCTCCGGTCGCGCCGACCAGAGCCGCTGCCGCAGCTGCCCGACCGTGTCGGGATGGTCCTGCGGGTCCGGGAAGCGGACCATCCGCTCGTGCCCCCGGATGGCGCCCCGGGGCCCGCCCAGCCCGCCCGCGGTGTTCACCACCGCGCTGCCCACCGGCAGCCCCGCCGCCGAGTCGTTGGTCGGCTCCAGCACCGCGCCCCCGCCGGGCAGCGCCACCCGCACCGGGAACTGCCCCAGCACCGAGTCGCGGTCCGTACGCGAGCCCAACCCCAGGTCGCCCTCGCCGGCCAGCACCAGGTGCACCCCGTACGCGCGCCCCGTGCGGGCCAGCGCGTCCAGCCGGGCGGCGGCGTCCACGGCCAGCCGGTCCCGCTCGGCGAAGAGCAGCGGAAGATTGTCCAGCACGCAGAGGATCCGGGGCATCGCGCGGTGCTGCCGCAGCTCGGCGAAGCGCTGCCCGCCCGCCCGGCTGCCGGCCTCCTCGCGGCGGCGCACCTCCGCTGTCAGCTCGTCGAGCAGGCTCAGCACGTACTCCCGGTCGGCCGCCATCGCCGCGGCCCGGACCTGCGGGATCCACGACCGGTCCCGCTCGGTCTGGAGGAACTCCACGAAGGACTCGGCGTCGGCGAGGTCCACCAGGTAGAGGGCCAGCTCCTCGGGACCGTACCGGGCGGCCAGACCGAGCAGCGCCGTGGTGAGGAAGGTGGATCGGCCCGCGCCGGAGCGGCCGCTGACCAGCCAGTGCGGGGTCAGCTCGGTGAACCCGAGCGACACCGCCCGGCCGCCCGCGTCGCCGACGGTCGTCGCGAGCCCGTCGATCGCGGTCGCCGTCCACAACTCCCCGTCGGGCGGCGGCAGCAGGTCCGTCAGGGCCAGCCGGGAACCCGCCTCCACCTGCGCGGCCAATCGGCGGCACACCGCGTCGACGAGGTCGCCGGGCGGATCCGCCTCGACGAAGACCGGCGAGTTCAACCCGCCCGGAGGCTCCGCGCCGGGGCCCGCGAACGACCCGCCCGGCGGATCACCCAGCAGCGCGTACGCGTTGCGGATCGCCAGCGTGGTCGCCTGCGGCAGCGGGGCACGGTCGGCGTACGTGCCCGCCGGGGGCCAGCCGGCCACCACGAGGTGCAGCCCTGCGGACCGGCCCTGCTCGGCCAGCGCTTCCACCCGGGCCAGTTCGGTGGGGCCCGTCAGGTCGGGCAGCGCCGCGATCACCAGCAGCAGCGTCCGGTCGTGCCGGCGACGCCCGCTCGCCCCCGGGGCCACCCACTGCTCGGCCTCGGTGAGCACGGCCCGCAGGCCCGCGACGTCCACCGCCGGGGGCGGCAGCAGGCCCGCGTCGGCGAGCGCCGCGAACGGCTCCAGGGCCTTACCCGTCGCGTCCACCGCGCGGACCAGCAGCGCCCCGGCCGGGGTCGCCGCCAACAGCCGCAGCAGTACGGCCCGGAGCAGCCCCGCCACCCGGGGATCCCGGGCGTCGGCGTCCACGGCGAGATGCGCCGTGCCGAGCAGCGGCACCAGCGCGGGGAAGCGTGCGTCGTCCAGCGGCGCCGCCGTGCCGACCCGGACGAAGGCGGGCGGCCCCTCGCCGGCGGGCGCGGTCGGGGCGACCGTCTCCAGGGGAGCACCCGCCCAGCCGGGGGCCAGCACCGCCGCCGCGGACCGGAGGCGGTCGGCCAGCTCGTACTGGCGGTGCTGGTCGGCGGGAACGGGACGGGTGTCGTCGAGGATTCCGGCGGCGGCGGTCGCGGTGGCGGCGGCCTGCCGGTGCAGTGCGGCGGCGCGGTTCGTCCGTGCCTTCGGACCGGTCACCGCGTCCACCCCCTCTGTCCGAGGTTGGCAACCCCTCCCCGCGCAGAGACGGTAACCCAGCCGGAGCGGCTCGTCCGGGATGCGCGGCGGCGCTGCGCCGGTGTTGTCGTGGATCTCACCAGTGGGGAGTGGTCCGTCACGATCCGCTGCATCTGGGGCATTGGGTCTCCGGCGCCCAGCCGCTAGCCTCAGAGGGTGGAATCAGTGCAGCCCCCCGCCGGTTCCCAGGTCTCCCGCGTACCGGCGCAACGGCCCCCCTCCGACCACCTGGCGCCGCCGTCGGCACCGGCGCCGGCGCCGGAGCGGCCGAGGCGACGGGCGCGCACTGTGCTCACGGTCGTCGCGAGCATCCTCGCGGCGCTCTGCCTCGGCGGCGTGGCCGCCGGATACGTCCTCTACAACCGCGCTGCCGCCCCCGACCGCAGCGCGCCCGACGTGGTGGTGGACAACTACCTCCGGGCGTTCCTCGTGGATCGCAACGACACCCGCGCCGGGCTTTTCACCTGCGGAAACAATGGCGAAATCGCGGAGTTGCGGGCGCTACGGGACGACCTGATCGCGCGCGAGAAGAAATTTTCGACCACCTTCACGATCAGTTGGGGCAGCCTCCACGTTCAGGAACAGAGCGACAGCGCGGAAATCCGGGTCGACCTGATCATCTCCGCCCACGTGGACGGTATTTCTCAGAGTGACCGGCAGCCGTGGCAGTTCACCGCCCGCCTGGACAACGAATGGCGGGTGTGTGCAGGATCGAGAGCAGCCTGAGCCGTCACTCGATCCAGAGCAGGTGAACCGGGACCTCCAGTGTGGTCGGTGACTGGCCCCGCCACGCCCAGCGGTACCACTCCACTTCAGGCGTCACCCGCACGCAGATGTCCCCGTCGGCGCCCGAGTAGGTCTCGGTGACCGCCCGTAGGTCCCGGTGCTCGACAGATTCCACGACGTGCACGACCCGGCGGCCGGTGACGGCGTCCGCCTCGAAGACCGGGGTCGGCACACGGTGCGCCGGGGCGTCCAGGGAGACGAGACGGACGCCCGCCTCGCGGTCCACCGACGTGTCCGGCCGGCGGCTCCCCACCGTCTCCACCCAGACCCGCTCCACCGGGACCAGCGGCGCGAACACCTCCACCTGGTCGGACTCCGCCCGGTACCACTCGTGCTCGGGGATCACGGGGACGTAGGTTCGGCTGCCCTGCACCACTCGCTCGTCGGCCCGCAGGTCACCGCGCCAGCCGAGCCCGGGCAGGCCGACCAGGACCCGCCGCCCGCGCAGCTCGACCCGCCCGGTGGCCGGCACGATCTCGATCGGCCGGGGCGGCCGGGGGGCCCAGTCAGGCTGGTCGGCGAACGGGTCGGGGAGCGGCTCGTTCATGACGGCTGGCGCCTCACGCCGCGCCCTTGAGCGGCGCACCCCGCGACCGCATGAACGGCACCGGGTCGATTGCGCCACGGCTGCTGCGATCCTCGTCCTTGTGCACCTCGAAGTGCAGGTGCGGGCCGGAGGAGTTGCCGCTGCTGCCCACCTCGCCGATGACCTCGCCGGCTCGGACGGTCTGGCCGACGGAGACCCGGGGCTTGCTCACCATGTGGCAGTAGCGGGTGATGAACCCGCCGGCGTGCAGGACGTCGACGAACCAGCCGCAGCCGCCCTTGTCCGGCCAACCGTCGGCGTCGCAGCTGAGTCGTCCGCGATTGTCCGGGTCGCAACGGGAGACCAGGACGCGGCCGGTGGCGGCGACCCGGATCAGGGTGCCCTTCGGGGCCGCGATGTCGACCCCGTTGTGCCCGGGCCGGCTCGCCGTGCGGAAGCCCGACCCGACGCCGCCCGGGATGGGCGCCGTCCAACCCGAGGCGGCGATCTCCCCGCCGGCGGCACGGTCACATGCCTGCTTCCCGCCGACGAGCACGGTCCGAGCCGCCCCACCGGCCAGGGCGTTGACGATCTGCGAGGCGACTTCCTCGTGCTTGGCGTAGGCGTCCGGGAAGGCGCTGATCTGCACCGCCTGGGCTGCCCGCGTCAGCGGTATCCGCTCCCAGCCGGGTACCTTGACCAGCTTCTCGTAGAACTTCCGGGCGGCGTACTCGGGCGTCATCCGCTGGGCGACGCTGCCCCAGCTGGCCCGCTGCTGAAAGAGGCCGACAGAGTCGTGGTCGGCTCCCATGCCCTCGTTGGGCAGGTTCTCGGATTCGCCGACGGTCGGGTTCCCCAGGTTGCGCAGCCGGGACTCCTGCATGGCGGTCGCCACGGCGATGACCCAGCCGCGCGGCGGCACCTTCATCTCCTGCCCGACCTTGATGATCCGAGCGGCGTTGCGGAGTTCGACCTCGCCGTATTGGGACATTCGGGGCATGCTGCCCTGGATGTCGACCCGGAAGTCCTCCGTGCAGTCCAGGCTGGCCGACATCATCCGGTCGCCGGCGTCACCGCCGAGTTCGGTGAGGAAGAAGGCGCC
The DNA here is from genome assembly GCF_040679695.1 of Micromonospora sp. NPDC052213. Lineage (NCBI taxonomy): Bacteria > Bacillati > Actinomycetota > Actinomycetes > Micromonosporales > Micromonosporaceae > Micromonospora > Micromonospora sp. NPDC052213. The sequence goes on along the minus strand of NZ_JBFAVI010000052.1, from coordinate 15,688 downwards.
GGCACCGCCGGTGCAGCAGAGCAGGGCGAACGTCGCGGTCAGCGCGGCGGCCAGGGCCCCGAGCCGGGGCTGTCGACGGCGCGGTCGGGTCTCGTCGCTCATTCCTGCTCCCAGTCCACCGCGTCCACCAGCCACCGCCCGTCGGGCGCCACCAGTTCGAGGCGGAGCCGTCCCGCGTCGAGCGGGACCAGCACCTCGACGAAGTTCTCGGTCCGGGGCCGGAGCGTGACGTCACCGTTGACCTGCCCGGCCGGCACCCCCGACGGGTCGGCGCCCGCCAGTTTCTCGGTCAGCGCCGGAGTCGACAGGGGACGCAGCCCCTCCTGCCACTGGTCCGCCGTGACGCCCGGCTTGCCCAGCCACGCCGCGACGAAGCGCTCGGCGATCTCCTCCGGCCTGGGCTCACCCGCGCGGGTGACCGGGGACGGGGGAGCGCCCGTCGAGAACGCTCCGTCGTCACCGGCGGTCGGGGCGACCGTGGTGATGGGTCGGCTCGGACGGTTGCTGAGCCCGTCCGTCGGGTCGCCGGGACCGGAGATCAGCCGGGCTGCCCCGATGACCCCGAACACGACCACGGCGAGAGCGAGCGCGATGCCGAACCGGGACCGCAGCACCCGGGTGACAAGGAATTCGATGGCCCGACGCACCGCACTCACCGCGCCTCGGAGCGGATCCGCGGCGCGGGCCGTGTCGGCTCACGCTCGGCCGAGCCCGGACGGTAGATGACGAATGACGGGTTCTCGTCGGGCACGTCCGGCTCGGTCCAGGCAGCTGGCTGGCGCCGACGAGGCCGGGGCGCGACCGGGCGGGGAGTCTCCCGCTCCGCGGTTTCCGGTGCCTCGGCGGCCGACTCGCGGCCGTCCGGCCGCTGCCGCTCCTGATCGCCACTCGTGCGGGCGTGCGACGGGTCCTCCCGGCGGGCCTCCGGCCGCAGGGTGCTCTTCTCCGCCACGACGGCGCGACGCCGACCCATCGCCGGCTCGGCCGTGCCACCGGGCTCCGCCACGTCGAGCCGGGCGGCCGTGCGCATGTCCCGGAAGAAACGCCGGTGCCAGGAGCCGGCCGAACTGACCGCCTCGCTGCTGTCCTTGCCGCCAAGCTGCGTGATCCGGCGGTAGGGACGCAGGAGCAGCCAGCCGACCACACCACAGAGCCAGACCAGCACCACCTGGAGCCAGCCCGGCAGCGTCGGCGTGCTCATGATCAGGTCGACCGCGAAGAGGTAGATGGCGGCGCCGGTGCCGAAGATGGCGATGTTGAAGACGGCGGCGACCACCGCGTTTCCCAGCCGGCGCAGCCCGGCGCTGGCCGGTCGCAGCAGGCCCACCGTGCCGAGGATCGGCGCGGCGATCACCGCCCAGCGGAAGATCAGGAAACCCAGCAGCACCAGCAACGAGGCGGTCAGGTCGAACATCGCGAAGAGCACGGCGGCGAGCACCGCGATGAACCCGGCCCCGATCCGGTCCATGTCCCGGACCCCTTGGAGGTACTCGTACGCCTCCGGGTCCTCGGTCTCGATCTGCTGCGCCACCCTGGCCCACTGCTGCTGCTTCGCCTTGATGGTGGCCTCGCGGGTGGCCGGATTCGACCGGAGCTTCGCCGCCTCCTCCCACGAGAGCGACTTCGCGTCGTACAGAGCCGGGCCGTACTTCTTGGCGGTCTCGCTGTCGGCCGAGCCGAGCGCCCCCCGCAGCCAGTTGCGGTAGAGCATCGCCTCGGTCGCCGTGTCACTGGCCCGGACGGCGGGCGGACGCTTGTCGACACAGGCGTCCGGATTCGGCAGGGCGCACTTGTCCGCAGGAATGTCCTTGGAAGCCGGGCCGACAGCGTCGTGCACCACGCCCAGCGTGGTGACGAGTGTGCCGTCGGCGATGTTCGCCGACTTGACGGGCCAGGCGGCCAGGGCGGTCACCGCCACCATCACCAGCAGTGCCCAGCCCGCCGTGGTCATCGCGTTGCTCATGTCGGACTGGCGGGAGCGCCAGAGCAGGTAGAGACCGACCACGCAGAGCGTGACGATGCCGAAGACGCTGAACACCTTCTGGTAGACGGCCTTGGTCGCCTGGTCCACCAGCGGGTCCGCCCAGCCCCACATCGAGCGCGGGTCCCAGGCGCGCTCCCGGAGCGCGTTCGAGGCGCCGACGATCGCCGTGGCCATCATGAACTCGCCGTTGGCCACCGTGTTGGTGAACTTGTAGTCCGGGTGTAGCACCGCAGTCGCGCAGCCGCTGTCGACGTCGTACGTCGAGTAGCTGTAACCGGCGTAGCCGTAGTCGCTGTAGAAGCCCTTCGGGCCCGGCTTCGTGGCCGACTCCGGACGTGAGGCGAACCAGCCGGCGAGCCCGGAGTCCGGGGCACCGGGGGTCGGCGCGTTCCGGCACTTGACGTCGTCCTCGGCGACCTCCTTGAGCTTGGCGACGCAGGCGCGGAAGTCGGCCTGCCACTCCGGCGTGGTGCAGAGGTCCGCCGAAGCCTGGGCGGTCAGCGGCGCCGGGGCGGCCGCGGCCGCGCCGAGGGCCGGCCAGCCAATCGTGGCCCCGGCGAGTACGCCAAGTGCGAGAAGGAACGCCGCCAGCCGTGCCCGGGCCCCCGCCATGTCACGCCTCCAGGTTCGGCAGGACGGCCGGCAGTACCCCGGCGGCCGCGGCGATCGCGGCGGGAGTGGTGTCGAGGTGGTCCAGCAGCCCGTCGACGTACGAGACGTCGACCCGGACCTTCTGCACCCGACCGTCGACGTCCCGCATGACGAACTCGCGGAAGCCGAGCCGGGTGGCGGAGGTCGCGTCCGCGGTGGAGAGCGAGGCGAGGGTGGCCTCGTAGCCGTCGTCGACCGGTACCCGCAGCAGGCGCAGCGCTTCCGAGGCGATCTCCGCGTCCTCGGCGATCCGGCCGACGAAGACGGTCGAGACCAGGTTCTGCACGTCGAGGCCGAGGATGTCGCGCGGGTTCTGCGAGGCCACCAGCGCGGCGAGGTTCCACTTGCGGGAGTCGCGGGCGAGCCGGACCAGGAAGGAGCGGCCGGAGCGCCACCCCTCCATGAAGTGCGCCTCGTCCAGGCCGACGAGCTTGCGGGACGACATCGACCCGCCGTAGCAGCGGCGTACGGCCAGCCGGTGCGCGGTGTGCAGCATCGGCAGGGCGAGCGCCTCCTCGGCCGACCAGTACTCCCGCTCGATCTTCAGGTCGGGCAGCCGCAGCCCGGCCATGGTGATCACGGTGAGCGCCGCGTCCGCGCCGAGCAGCCCCTCCGGCGGCCGGCCGAAGAAGAGCATGGCCAGCGGCATCTCGGCGGTGTCCAGCAGCAGGTTGGCCAGTTCCCTGCCGGCGTCGTCGTCGAGTTGGCTGAGGCAGGCGACCACGTCGTCCAGGGTGGAGGTCTCCTCGGCCGGCACCTGGCGTACGGCGTGCCGGAACAGGGTGGCGGTGGACGCCTCGCGGGCCACCTGCGGCGGCACCAGCATCATGCAGATGTCCTGTACGAGCATCCGCCGCTCGGCGCGGGCGTTGGAGACGGCGATCTCGAACTCCCGGTCGCCCGCCGCCCCGCTGCCGAACTCGGTGCGCAGCGGGGTCGGGATCAGCGAGTACGGCGCCAGGGTGCCGTGCTCGGAGCCGGTCAGGTTCAGCACCCGCGAGTACGGTCGCAGCTCGGGCATGGCGCACAGCCGGGCCAGCGGGCCGGACGGGTCGAGCAGCGTCACCTGGACGCCGCGCCGGGCCGCGAGGTAGCCCAGGGCGCCGAGCAGGGTCGACTTGCCGCCGCCCGGTTCGGCGACGAAGACGGCGAGGCCGGAGCGTTCGCGCACCTCCATCGGGAAGTGCAGGTCGAGGAAGACGGGCCGGCGGCAGGTGCCCGCCGTCCGCCCGATCAGGTCGCCGCGCCGGTCGCCGACCGTGGAGGCGGCCTGCGGGAGGGCGGCGGCGAGCAGGTTGACCGGCATCCGCCGGACGTAGCCGGTGTTGGCGATCGGCTCGCCGGGGATGAACTCGCGGGCCAACCAGTCCTGGTTCTTCGGGTGTTGCAGCGAGATGCGCAGCTCCCGGGAGTAGAGCTGGATCAGCCGCCGGGCCCGCTCCAGGCACTCCTCGCGGGTCCGCCCGCCGACGGCGATCCGGTGCCAGCCGTGCGCCCGGGCGGAGTCGACCGGCAGGCCGGTCGTCATCTCGTCGCCGATCACCAGGGCCCGCTTGGCCAGCCGCTCCAGCTCGGGCGGGGCGTCGATGCCGTGTTCGGCGTAGTCGAGCTGCTGGGAGCGGATCATCCGGAGCCGGTGCTCGAGGTTACGGAAGGAGTCGCCGGAGCCGAGGATGTCGACCCGGGTGGAGAGCTCCATCGGCCAGGGCAGCCGCTCGTGGAAGTGCAGCCACGGCTCGTGCCGCTCGGGGATCTCCAGCGGTTCCATCCGGCCCACCGCCAGCACGGCGACGTGCCGCTCCTCGCCGGTCATGCGGTTGACCAGCTTGACGGTGGAACCGTACGGGGTGCGGTAGCGCTCCACCTGCTCCGTGAGGGCGAGCAGGTCGCCGCGTTCCCACCGTCCGTCGGTGATCGGGGAGAGCCGGCCGGGGGGCGCCATGCAGAGCGCCACGGAGCGGTAGAGCAGCCATTCCAGCTCCTGCGCGGTGACCCGTCGCCCGCGCATGCCGAACGCGCCCAGCACCTCGTCGAACTGCTCGACGGTGCGCCCGAGCTTGCGGCGCTCGCCCTCGGCCACGCCGCGACCGAAGGTGCGCAGCAGGCGTTCGGTGAACGAGTCGCCGAGGGAACGGCGGGCGAAGGTGACGCCGAGGTAGGTCTGCCCCTCGGCGTGGTTGACCGAGAGCAGGTGCCGCTGCGCGGCCACCAGGTGGTCGGCCCAGCTGGCGGTGCCCGGAACGTCGGGCAGCGGGGATCGGGTGTGCGCGTCGATGGTGCGGGCCCACTCGTCGGCCGGGAAGGGCCGGGTGGTGCGCCGCAGGTGCAGCCGGAAGCCGGCCAGGCCGGCGTACTGCTCGGAGATCGCCGAGAGCAGCGCCTCCCGCTCCGCGTCCGGCCGGAACGCCCAGCGCACCTCCGGCAGCCAGTACCAGGCGGTGACGGTGTTCGGGGTGAAGGTGAGGTGGCCGGCGATCTCGGTGATGGCCAGCTCGACCGCCGGGTCCCGGTCGCCGAACTTGATCTTCGGCGGCTTGACGCGGACCGGCTTGGTGGGCTGGTCGCGCCGGCCGGCGGAGCGCTGGCGCGGCGGCGTCACGTCCCGCCCCGTGCGCTCCGGCAGCCGCTCCCCGGCCCGCCGCGACGGGCGCTCCGGGGGCGCCGGGTCGAGTGGCGCCGGTGGGGGCGGCGGGGTCACGCCGGCCGCCGCATCGTCCGCCGGTGGGCGGAGCGTCGGCAGCCGGTCCCCGGGCTGGTGCGGCACCCGGACCGCCCGGGCCGGCGGCTCGTGGGCGACCGCCGGGGGCTCGTACGCGACGGCGGGTGGCCCGTACGCGACGGCCGGCTGCTCGTACGCGACGGCCCGGGGTTCGTCGTCGGCGTCCGCCAGCGGCGGTTCCACCGCGGGCGGACGGTCGGCCGTGCCGTTGGAACGGGCGGCGCCCGGCGGGGCCGGGGCCGGCTCGACGGCGGCCGGCTGCTGCGGGATGGCCGCGTGCTCCCGCCCGCCGATCCGCGGCGGCGTGGCCGGCCGCGTGCCGGGGCGCGTCCCCCCGAACAGGTCGAGGAAGGGCGAGTCGATGTCGGCGCTGTCGGCCGGTGGCCCCGGGTCGACCGGCGGCGTCCGGCGCTGCACCGGGCGGGGCGCCTGGAAGACGCCGACGCCGCCGTGCCCGGGGGTGGTCACGAGGGCCGGGTCGAGGGCGACCTCGTCCCGCTCGGGCTCGTCCGGGTAGTCGAACGACCGCGCACGGTTACCGTGCGGGGCGGCCGGACGCCCGGCCGGGGAACCCGGCGTGGAAGAGCGACTCATGCGACCGCCTCACCCGCGTCGTGCGACTGCCTGATCGGCGTACGCCCGGTCATGCCAGCTCCTCCCGGATCCTGATCCGGCTGCCGACCAGGCGGGGGTCCCGCTGCTCGGCGGCCGGCTCCCGGGTCCGCCGCCAGTCGGTCAGCGCGGTGCGGATCACCATGCGCGCCGGCCGGTCCGGGTCGACGTACCGGAAGATGAACGAGGTGGTCACGATGGCCAGCGCGATCTCCCAGGCCGGGAAGAGCTCGACCTGCAGCGTGAACAACCAGTGGATGAACATGTAGAGGGGGACGAGCAGCATGAACAGCCCGTACTGGGCGTAGGGCAGGTGGACCGGAAGGGTGTAGCCGGGCGGCCCGAGGTAGACCAGGCGAGCCCGGTAGATGTCGTCGTCGGTGCGCAGCCGCATCTCGTGCCCGCGCCTATTCGAAGATCAGGTCGATCAGGTAGTCGCCGATGAAGAAGAGTGTGGCGGCTCCGGCGATGAAGGCGAGCCCGACGATCGCGATGGCCGAGCTGGTCAGCACCTTGGAGATCTCGCCCCGGCTGGCCCGCCCGATGAAGATGACGCCCAGCACGGCCAGCAGGATCGGAGCGATCTTGCTGGCGAAGAACGTGACGACACCCTCGGTGTCGATGCCCTTGGGCGCGGGCTCGGCGAGTGGAGTCGACGCCAGGGCGGAGAGCGTGTGGGCGGCGGCGGACGTCACCGTCTCCATCAGCTCGATGGCGATCACTGGAACCTCCCCAAGTCGCGGCCGGCGGCGCCGCGGTGGTGCAGTAGGCATGCCTGGCGGGAATGGTGCTCACTAGGCGCAGCGTCGATGACTCTGCGTTCGTTACCCGCCACGGAGGGTGGCGAGCTTTGGGCGGATTCTCCCGCTTCGGCCCTCCCTCCAGGCTTCGCCATCTCGATGCCGGGCAATTCCAAAGCGTACGGGCAGGCCCTCAATGCGACAAGCCGCGAAGAGTCTGCCCGATCCGACCCGGACGACCGATCGTACACCCGTTCGAATGCGCATGTCATCGCCCTCGACCCGGCCCGCCCGGGGTGCTCGGGCCGACCGGTACCGTCTAGTCGTGACCGATCTGGTACGGGCCTCGGCCCCGGTGGTGATGGGCGTCCTCAACGTCACGCCCGACTCCTTCTCCGACGGCGGACGGTACGCCGACCTCGACGCCGCCGTCGGACACGGCGTGCGGCTGCGGGCCGACGGCGCCCACCTGGTGGACGTCGGCGGGGAGTCCACCCGGCCCGGCTCCGACCGGGTCGACGCCGACACCGAGACGGCCCGGGTGCTGCCGGTCGTCCGGGAGCTGGCCGCCGCCGGCGTGCCGATCAGCATCGACACCACCCGCGCGCGGGTCGCCGAGGCCGCCCTCGCCGCCGGCGCGGCGGTGGTCAACGACGTCTCCGGCGGCCTCGCCGACCCCGACATGGCCCGCGTGGTCCGGGACGCCGGCTGCCCCTGGGTGCTGATGCACTGGCGCGGCCACGCCCGCGAGATGGGCGAGCTGGCCCGCTACACCGACGTGGTCGCCGACGTCCGCGCCGAGCTGGGCCGGCGTGTCGACGAGGCGCTGGGGGCCGGCGTCGCCGCCGACCGCATCGTGATCGACCCGGGGCTCGGCTTCGCCAAGACGGCCGCGCACAACTGGGAGCTGAGCGCCCGCCTGCCCGAGCTGCTGGAGCTGGGCTTCCCGCTGCTCTTCGCGTCCAGCCGCAAGGCGTACCTGGGTCGGCTGCTGGCCGGCCCCGACGACGCCCCCCGCCCGACGGACGGCCGGGACGCGGCCACCGTCGCCACCAGCCTGCTCGCGGTGGCGGCCGGCGCCTGGGGCGTGCGCGTGCACGACGTCCGCGCCACCGCGGACGCGCTCGCCGTCTGGCGGGCCACCGGCGCGCCCCGCCTGACGCCCCCGACCACCGGCGCGGCCCACGCGGGCGCCGGCCGGGCGGGCGGCACCGCCGACCACGGAGGAGACCGATGACCGACCGCATCCAACTGACCGGCCTGCGGGCGCACGGCCGGCACGGGGTGTACGACTTCGAGCGCGTCCAGGGGCAGGACTTCGTCGTCGACGCCGTCCTGGAGATGGACCTGGCCCCGGCGGCGCGCTCCGACGAGGTGGGCGACACCGTCCACTACGGCGAACTGGCCGAGCGGCTGGTCGCCGTCGTCACCGGCGAGCCGGTCAACCTGATCGAGACGCTCGCCGACCGGCTGCTGACCGTCTGCCTGGCCGATCCCAGGGTCGAGGTCGCCACGGTCACCGTGCACAAGCCGGAGGCGCCCGTCCCGCACGCCTTCACCGACGTGGCCGTCACCATGACCCGGCGGCGCGACCGGTGACCCGGGCCGTCCTCTCCCTCGGCAGCAACCTCGGCGACCGGCTGGCGCACCTGCGCTCCGCCGTGTCGGCGTTCGGCGACGACGTGCTCCTGCTCTCCGGCGTCTACGAGACTCCACCGTGGGGGGACCAGGACCAGCCCGCGTACCTCAACGCGGTGCTGCTCGCCGAGGACCCGGCCGCGACGCCGCGCGACTGGCTGGAGCGGGCCCGGGCGGCGGAGCGTGCCGCGGGCCGGACCCGCGACCTGCAGCGGCGCTTCGGACCGCGCACCCTGGACGTCGACGTCATCGCCGTCTGGGCCGACGACGAGCCGGTGGTCAGCGACGACCCGGAGCTGACCCTGCCGCACCCCCGGGCGCACCTGCGGGCGTTCGTGCTGCGGCCGTGGATCGACATCCAGCCGTACGGGCGGCTGCCCGGGCACGGCTGGCTGACGGACCTGCTCAACACCGGCCCGGCCGCCGCCGACGCCGTGGATCTGCGCCCCCGGCCGGATCTGGCGATAGAGTCGACGGCATGACCCAGTGGAGCCGGCCGGCATGACGCAGGCGCGAACCCCACGCCCGGGCGGGACGGGTCCGGACCGGTTCCGGATGGGCCCCACCCGGATCTCCACCCTGGTGGTGGCGGGCCTCGGCGCTGCCGCCGTGGCCTGGCTGCTGATCAGCACCCTCTACTACGACTACCTGCCCGACCTGCCGTGGCTGCCGGTGGTCACCCTGGCCGCGCTCGCCGTGCTGGAGGGGTACGCCGCGGTCAACACCCGGGGGCGGATCGAGCGCCGGCCGGGCCGCGACCCGGTCAACCCGCTGCTGGTCGCCCGGTTCGTGGTGCTGGCCAAGGCGTCCTCGCTGGCCGGCGCGATCTTCGCCGGCTTCTACGCCGGGCTGACCGGCTGGCTCTTCGTGGAGCGCACGGACGCCGCGATGGACGACCGGCCGGTCGCCGGCGCCGGTCTGCTCGCGGGGTTGGCCCTGGTGGCGGCGGCGCTCTGGCTGGAGCGCGCCTGCCGCGTCCCCGAGCAGGAGGACGACGAGGACCGCGAGCCCGGCGACCGGGAGAACCGCCCCGGCCCGCGCTGATCCGGGGGGTTACGCCCGGCCTCCCGCACGGGTAGCGTGCCTGCGACCGGAGAGCAACGGCCGCCCCGGCCCGCCCGCGCGTCGGACCTGGACGAGCGGCCACGTGGGAGGCGGCGGCTATGGGGTACGACGAACCGGGGCGCGACGCGTCCACCGAGCCGTCGTCCGGCATCCCGGCCGCCGTCCTGGAGAACGTCTTCGACGACCCCGCGCACGGGGAACCCGGCCGGGACCGGTTCGCGGTCCACGTCGCCTGGGAGTTGCTGCTCCTCGTCACGCTGGGCGTCGGGACGTTCCTGCTCTGGCGGGAGAACCCGGACGCGCTGCGCGGCGCCGGGCTGCGCTCGCTGCTGCTGGACGCGGTCGTGCTCGGGCTGCTGGTGCTGGCCGCCGGGCTGAGCCTGCGTACCGCCGCGGTGAACCTGGCGGTGGGCCCGGTGGCGGTCGCCGCCGCGCTGCACATGGCCGAGCAGGGTGACCGGGGCGTCACGGCGGCCACCGGGCCGGCCCTGGCGGTCGCCGCGCTGGGCGGGCTCGCCCTGGCGCTGGCCGTGGTGGTGCTGCACGTCCCCGGCTGGGCGGCCAGCCTCGCCGGTGCGGCGGGGGTCGTCGTGTACATCGAGCAGCGTTCCGCGCCGGTCCTCCCGCAGGGTGACTACGACCCGGGGCACGGCGCGCTGCACCTCTTCGCCGGGCTCGCGGCCGTCACCGTGCTCGGCGGCTTGTTGGGGGCGGTGCGGGCGGTCCGCCGGCTGGTCGGCCGCTTCCGCCCGGTCGTCGACCCGGCCCGCCGCCGCGGCGTGGTGGCGGCGGTGGTCGTCTCCGGCGCGCTCGTCTGCTCGACCGTGCTGGCCGCCCTCGCCGGCATGCTCACCGCCACCCGCGCCACCGGGCCGGTCGCGCCCGACGCCGGGCTGGACTGGACGGTGCTGGCGGTCGGCGTGGCGCTGCTCGCCGGCACCAGCGCCTACGGCCGGCGGGGCGGCGTGTTCGGCACCCTGCTGGCGGTGTGCCTGGTCGCGGTCTTCGTCGCGTACGCGCAGGCCCGGGGCTGGACGGTGAGCCGGTGGGCGGTCGGCGCGGCGGCGCTCGGCGTGGGGCTGCTGGTCACCCGCCTGGTCGAGGCGTACGGGCGGCCGGCGGTCGGCGCGGCGGCGGAACCGGTCCCGGTCGGCGACGGCCGCATCGGCACGGGTTGGGCGGTGCCCCGGCCCGCTCCGGTCGGCGACTGGCCGCCCGCCCTGCCGGCGCAGTCCACCGACAGCCCGGTGGACCCCTGGAGCGTGCCGCGGTGGGAGAGCGGGCCCCGCCGGTGGGAGAGCGACGACCGCTGAGCGGTCACCCCTGACCGGCCGCGGGGCGGGCCGGCGGTGCCGGCCGGTGTCGCGTCCACCTGCCGGCGGTGATCTCGGCGGTTAGGCTCGGCGGCATGACCGACACACCATCGACCTCCGCCGGCCCGTCGTTCGAGGAGCTCGACGCGCTGTCCACTGAGGAGCTGCGTGAGCGGGCCTTCGCGGTCGCCCGGGCGCGCCGCGACGTGGGCTTCTTCTGGTCGGTGCTGCGGCACCTGCCGAACGCGGACGAGGCCGCCGCACTGGACGGCGCGCCCAACTCGGTGGGACCGACGATCGACGAGGCCGCCGCGCTGTGGCGGGAGCTGACCGGGCACGGTTACGAGGAGTCCGCACCGCTGCTGCGGGCCGCCTTCATCGACTACCTGATGACGCACCCGCGAAAGTGACGGCGGCCGACGGGCCCCGGCAGGTTTGCTCCCCGAGGTCCGTTGGGAACTGATCCGATCATGGCCCTCACCAACCCGCCGCGGGCCGGCGGCCGCTACGGGACGGCGGCGGGCACCGGCGCGCTCGCCGCGCTCCTGCTGGTCGCGGTCTGCGGCAGCCCGGCGTACGTCGGCTGGGCCGCCGGCACCGACCCCAACTCCGCCGGCGGCTGGTTCCTGCAACTGCTCGCCTGGCCGGCCTGGCGGTTCGACGGCGGCGATGCCTCCGGCGGCCTGCTCGTCGCGAACCTGCGGGCCGTCCTGCTGGTGATCCTCGCGGTGGTCTTCCTCTACCTGCTGCCCGCCACGCAGGTGGCCCGGGTGCAGGGGTCGGCGAGCCAGTTCTTCTCCGGCTGGGCCGCCTACGTCCTGGCCGGCGGCTTCGCCTCGCTGCTCGCCGCGTTCCTCGGCCCCGATCCGTCGCTGCTCACCGCCATCCAGTCGGCCGGGACCGGCGCGACGTACGGCTTCCTCTCCGGCTGGATCGTCGGCACGGCCAGCCTCGGCGGCCGGGCCTGACCCGCCGGCCCGCGATCCCCCCGCCGTCCGACCCGGCCCCGCTGCCCGCGCCCCTTCCCGGCCGGCGTCGGGGCGGCCGGCCCGGTCACCGGTCGGGCCGGCCCAGTTCGAGCAGTCGCGTCCGGCTGAGCACGCCCACCGGCCGCCCCTCGTCGGTCACCACCACCCGGTCCGCGGCCGAGGTCAGCAGCGCCCCCAGCGCGTCGTACGCCGAGTCGCCCCGCGACACCGTCGGCAGCTCGCCCACCCCGGTCGTCGGCAGCGGCTCGACGGCCGCGCCGGTCAGCGGGGTGACCGCCAGCCGGCGGATGCCCCGGTCGGTGCCGACGAACTCGCGGACGAAGGGCGTGGCGGGCGCCCCGAGCACGGCGGCCGGAGTGTCGTACTGCTCCAGGCGACCACCCTGGGAGAGCACCGCGATCCGGTCGCCCAGCCGGACCGCCTCGTCGAGGTCGTGGGTGACCAGCACGATCGTCTTGCGTACCTCGGCCTGCAACCGCAGGAACTCCTCCTGCAACCGGGTCCGGGCGATCGGGTCGACGGCCGAGAACGGCTCGTCCATCAGCAGCACCACCGGGTCGGCGGCGAGGGCTCTCGCCACCCCGACCCGTTGCCGCTGACCGCCGGAGAGCTCGTGCGGGTAGCGGCGGCCGAACGTCGCCGGGTCGAGCCCCACCAGCTCCAGCAGCTCGTCGACCCGGCGGCGGCTGCGCTCGCGGGGCCAGCCGAGCAGCCGGGGCACGGTGGCGACGTTGGCGCTGACCGTCTGGTGCGGGAAGAGCCCGACATTCTGGATCACGTAGCCGATCCGGCGGCGCAGCCGGACCGGGTCCACCCGGGTGACGTCCTCGCCGTCGAGCAGGATGCGGCCACCCGTCGGCTCGATCAGCCGGTTGACCATCCGCAGCACCGTCGACTTGCCGCAGCCCGACGGTCCGATGAGCACCACCAGCTCGCCGGCGGCGATGTCGAGGCTCAGCTCGCGTACGGCCTCGGTGCCGTCCGGGTAGCGCTTGTGGATGCCCTCCAGCGCGATGGCCGCCGCACGCGGCCCGCCGTGATCCGTGGTTGCCGGGGTAACGTCCACACATGTCCTTCCGCCTGAGCTACCGGGCCGACCCGGGTAACCCGTGGTTCTCCTGGCAGTACGTGCGGGACAACTCTGACACGATCCTCGCCGCCGTGCGGGAGCACGCCTCGCTGACGGTGCGCGCGGTGTTGATCGCCGCCCTGGTCGCCGTGCCGCTGGCCGTGGCCGCGTACTGGTTCCGCTCGCTGGCCGGGCCGGTGCTGGCCGTCACCGGGGTGCTCTACACGGTGCCGTCGCTGGCGCTGTTCGCGTTCATCGCGCCCTACCTGGGCATCGGCGCGGTGACGGCGCTGAGCGTGGTGGTCCTCTACGCGCTGCTGGTGATCGTCCGCAACGCCCTCGCCGGTCTCAACCAGGTGCCTCCCGAGGTGCGTGAGGCGGCCGAGGGGATGGGGTACGGCCGCTGGGGGCGGCTGTTCCGGGTCGAGCTGCCGCTGGCCCTGCCGGGCATCCTCACGGGCCTGCGGCTGGCCACGGTCTCCACGGTGGCCCTGGTGACCGTGGGCGTGGTGATCGGGCGGGGCGGTCTCGGGCAGCTGATCTTCGCCGGCTTCCAGAACAACTTCTACAAGGCGCAGATCATGACGGGGACGCTGCTCTGCGTCCTGCTCGCCCTGGTGCTCGACCTGATCCTGGCCGGTGTGGGCCGGCTGCTGACCCCCTGGTTGCGGAGCAGGTCGGCGTGAGCGCTCGGAACGCCGCGCGGCGCAGTCCCGCGGCCGCGAACGGAGGGCGGGCCCGATGAACCCCGTCGAGGCGGCGCTGGTCTGGCTCAACGACCCGCTGAACTGGACCAATCCGGGCGGGATCCTGGAGCGGCTCGGCGAGCACCTGTCGATGTCGGCGGCGGCGGTGGCGCTGGGCTGCCTGATCGCCTGGCCGATCGGGCTCTGGCTCGGGCACACGGGTCGGGGCGGGGGCCTGGTGGTGCTGGTGTCGAACGTCACGCTCGCCGTGCCGACGCTGGCCCTGCTCACCATCCTGCCGCTGACCTTCCTCGGCTTCGGCCAGCCGTCGGTGGTGGTCGCGCTGGCCGTCTTCGCGGTGCCGCCGCTGCTGGCCAACGCGTACACGGGGGTGCGGCAGGTCGATCCGGAGGCCCGGGACGCGGCGCGCGGCATGGGCTTCTCCGGGTGGCAGTTGCTGCGCCGGGTCGAGCTGCCGCTGGCGGTGCCCTACCTGGCGGCCGGATTCCGCACGGCGGCGGTGCAGGTGGTGGCGACCGCCGCGCTGGCCTCCTTCGTCAACGGCGGCGGTCTCGGGCAGATCATCCGCGCCGGGTTCGGGCTGGACATCGCCGCCGGCGGCGGCCAGATCCTCGCCGGCGGCGTGCTGGTGGCCGGGCTCGCCGTCCTGGTCGAGCTGGTGCTTGCCCTGGTCGAGCGGCTGGTCACCCCGCGCCCGCTGCGGGCCACCCGCCGCCGGGCCCGCCGCCGCGCGGCGGACGCGCTGGCCGGCGGCTGAGCTCCGGTCCGCCCCCGGGCGGGACGCCACAGCCGGGAGCGCCCGCCGACGCGCGCCGACGCCCGCTGCCGCTCACCGACAGGCGCTGCCGGTCATCGATGCCCACGGCCGCTCACCGACGCCCGCCGCCCGGTGGCCGTCGACGGGTGACGATCCGGTGACAAAGCTTTCCTCGGGTTGTCGGACGCGTGTGGAAGATGTTGGGTGGAAAATCGCGGGCGGCCGGAAAGGGGGCCGCCCGGCGGACACAGCGGGCGGCCGGAAAGGGGGCGCCCGTCGGACACGCGGCCGGCCCGGACGGGTCGCGCCGGGACACGGAAGGCGGGCACTGATGCGCGCACGTACACGACTGGCGGTCGGTGCGGTGGGAGCCCTCGCCGCGGCGGGGCTGCTGACCGGATGCGGCGACGCCGGCTCCTCCGGCACGGACGCCCCGGAGCAGGCGGCCTCCGGGGCCGGCTGCGCCCCGGTCGCCGGTGACCAGCTCGTCGTCCTCGACGACGACAAGAAGCTCCAGAACACCGACAACGTCATCCCGGCGGTCAACGCCAAGGCGGCCGACCCGCAGCTGCTCGCGGCGCTGGACAAGGTCTCGGCGGCGCTCGACACGCCGAAGCTGATCCAGCTCAACAAGGCCGTCGACGTGGACCGCAAGACGGCGCAGAAGGCGGCCGAGGAGTTCGCCGCGGCCAACGGCGTCACCACGGGCATCGCCAAGGGGCCCGGCGGTCGGATCGTGATCGGCGCGGCCAACTTCACGGAGAACGAGATCCTGGCCGAGCTCTACAAGATCGCGCTGACCGCCGCCGGCTACGAGGCCAAGGTGCAGCAGATCGGCAACCGCGAGCTCTACGAGCCGGCCCTGGAGCGGGGTGAGGTCCAGGTGGTCCCGGAGTACGCGGCGACCATGGCCGAGTTCCTCAACACCAAGGCAAACGGCAAGGACGCCCAGCCGGTGTCCTCGCCCGAGCTGGAGAAGACCGTCGCCGCGCTGAAGGCCGCCGGTGACAAGGTGGGCCTCGTCTTCGGCACGCCCGCCGCCGCCCAGGACCAGAACGCCTTCGCCGTGACGAAGGCGTTCGCCGACAAGTACGGCGTCCGCACGCTCTCGGAGCTGGCCGCGAAGTGCTCGGGCCAGGCCACCGTGCTGGCCGGGCCGCCCGAGTGCCCGCAGCGGCCGAAGTGCGGGGCCGGTCTGGTCCAGGTCTACGACTTCAAGGCCGGCTCGTTCAGCTCGCTGGACCAGGGCGGCCCGCAGACCAAGAACGCCCTCAAGACCGGCGCCGCCAGCGTGGGCCTGGTCTTCTCGTCGGACGGCGCGCTGGCCGCCAGCTGATCCCCGGCCGGTAGCCGGCGGCCCCGCGCCGTCGGCTACCGGCTGCGCTGTCCCGTCCCGCCGGCTACCGGCTGCGCTGTCCCGTCCCGCCGGCTACCGGCTGCGCTG
>NZ_JBFAVI010000051.1:0-39773 GCF_040679695.1 Micromonospora sp. NPDC052213 | reverse complement strand
GCCCGCCGGCTTCCGGCGGGCCCGTCCGTGTCCGACCCGGCCGACCAGGGCGAGACGAGGGAGCAGGCGACGTGCCGGCGCCCGGTCGGCGTCACTCCTCGCCGCCGCGCAGGCCGACCAGGACCTCCTCCAGCTCGTCGGGCTTGACCAGCACGTCGCGGGCCTTGGAGCCCTCCGACGGGCCGACCACGCCCCGGGTCTCCATCAGGTCCATCAGCCGGCCCGCCTTGGCGAAGCCGACCCGCAGCTTGCGCTGCAGCATGGAGGTCGAGCCGAACTGCGAGGTGACCACCAACTCGACGGCCTGCACCAGCAGGTCGAGGTCGTCGCCGATGTCCTCGTCGATCTTCTTCTTGCCGCTGTCGGGCGCGGCGAGCACGTCGGGGCGGAACTCCGGCTCGCGCTGGTCCTTGCAGAACTTCACCACGTCGGCGATCTCGCGCTCGGTCACCCAGGCGCCCTGGATCCGGATGGGCTTCGAGGCGCCCATCGGCAGGAAGAGACCGTCACCACGGCCGAGCAGCTTCTCCGCGCCCGGCTGGTCGAGGATGACCCGCGAGTCGGCCAGGGAGGAGGTGGCGAACGCCAGCCGGGACGGCACGTTCGCCTTGATCAGGCCGGTGACCACGTCGACCGAGGGGCGCTGGGTGGCCAGCACCAGGTGGATGCCGGCGGCCCGGGCGAGCTGGGTGATCCGGACGACCGAGTCCTCCACGTCGCGCGGGGCGACCATCATCAGGTCGGCCAGCTCGTCCACGATCACCAGCAGGTACGGGTACGGGCGCATCTCCCGCTCGCTGCCCGGCGGGGCCTTGATCTCGCCGTTGCGCACCTTGCGGTTGAAGTCGTCGATGTGCCGGACCCCGTTGGCGGCGAGGTCGTCGTAGCGCATGTCCATCTCGCGGACGACCCACTCCAGCGAGTCGGCCGCCTTCTTGGCGTTGGTCACGATCGGCGTGACCAGGTGCGGGATGCCCTCGTAGCCGGTCATCTCGACCCGCTTCGGGTCGATCAGCAGCAGCCGCACCTCGTCCGGCGTGGCCCGGGTGAGAATGGACACCAGCAGCGAGTTCAGGCAGGACGACTTGCCCGCGCCGGTCGCGCCGGCGATCAGGATGTGCGGCATCTTGGCGAGGTTGGCCACCACGTAGCCGCCCTCGATGTCCTTGCCGAGCGCCACCACCATCGGGTGGTGGTCGCCGGTGGCGGCCCGCGAGCGCAGCACGTCGCCGAGCGCCACGTTCTCCGGGTCGGTGTTCGGGATCTCCACGCCGACCGCGCTCTTGCCCGGGATCGGGCTGAGGATCCGCACGTCCGGTGACTTCACCGCGTACGCGATGTTGCGGGAGAGCTGGGTGATCCGCTCGACCTTGACGCCCGGGCCCAGCTCCACCTCGTAGCGGGTGACCGTCGGCCCGCGAGTGAAGCCGGTGACGGCGGCGTCCACGTCGAACTGCTCGAAGACGCCGGTGAGCGCGGCGATCACCTCGTCGTTGGCCCTGCTCCGGCTCTTCGGGGCCGCGCCGCTGCTGAGCATGTTCGCCGGCGGCAGGGTGTAGTCGCCGGCCAACCCGGTCAGCGCGAGCTGCTCGGCCCGGGTCGGTGCGGGCGAGTGCTCCGGCGGCTCGACCGGCTTGCGGCTGGCCGGAACCTTGCCGGGACGCTTGCGGGGCAGCACGAGGGTTTCCTGGAGGTCCGCCCCGTCGAGTTCGTCGTCGAACTCCGCCGGGTCGACCGGCGGCGGTGCCGCCCGCTTCGTCGCGCGCTTGCGGGCGGGCTTCGCGGGCGCCTCGTCCGTCTCCTCCTCGGCCGACGGGGCGACCAGGGTGCCGGCGAGCAGGCCGAGCCGCTCCGGGATCTTGTTGATCGGCGTCGCGGTGACCACCAGCAGGCCGAAGACCAGCAGCAGGATCAGCAGCGGCACGGCGACCCAGGCGGTGACGGCCCGTTCCAGCAGGCTGCCCACGCCCGCGCCGACCAGGCCGCCGGCGAAGTCGCGCTGGACCGCGTCGACCGGGTTCTGCCCGATGTGCAGCATCGCGGCGGTGGCGACCAGCATCGAGCCCCAGCCGACCAGCCCCCGGCCGCGGTGCTCCGGGTCGCCGGGCTCGCGCATGAGGCGCCAGGCCCCGATCATCAGCAGCACCGGCACCACGATGGCGATCGCACCGAGGAAGAGCCGGACGGTGTCGGCCAGCTGCTCGCCGACCGGGCCGGCGCCGGAGAACCAGATGGCCACCGCGCTGAGCAGGGCGAGGCCGAAGACCAGCAGCCCCGCGCCGTCGCGGCGGTGCTCCGGGTCGAGCCCTCGGGCCGAGGCGGCCTGCCGGCCGGCGGCACGGAACGCCCACCCGACGCCGTGCGCCAGCCCCATCCACAGTGCGCCGACCGCGCGTCCGACGAGGAGCCCCGGGCTCGGCCGCGCCGCGGGCCGCCGCCGGGGGGCCGCCCGGGCGGTCTTCTTCGCCGGCTGGCGGGCACGGCTGTTCGTGGTGCCACGCGGCGACGCGCCGCGCCGCCGACTCGCCTGAGAGGTACGGCCCGCCATAGCATCAACTTAACGGCGTGACCCGGCAGATCGCCGCTTTTCCGGGTCGTGTCCGCGCGTCGCAGCGCGGACCGCGCCGCTTCACGTGATATCTGCCTCAGAAGGGATGCCCGATGGCGTCGCCGGGAATCGAGGACGGTCCGGAGGGCCCCCTGGCCGGACACCCGGCGGCGCTGCGACCGCTGACCGGTGAGCTGATCGCCGCCGTGCTGCGCAGCCGGGGGTACGTGGTCCAGGCCGACGCGGACGGCGACCTGGTCGGCCGCTGGGCCGACAGCCTGATCTGGTTCCTGCGGCCGGGCGCCGCCGGTGAGCTGCTCCAGGTCCGCACCCTGGCCGCGCCGACGTTCCCGATCGAGTACGTGCCGGCGCTGCACGCCTTCTGCAACGCCTGGAACCACGACCGACTCTGGCCGAAGGCGTTCGTGCACGTCGAGGACGACGGGCGGGCCCGGGTCTGCGGCGAGGTCATCACCGACCTGGAGCGCGGGGTCACCCCGCACCAGCTCGACCAGTTGCTCGACTGCGGCATCGCCACCGGCTGCCAGCTCGCCACCGAGGTCGCCCGGCTGCCCGGCGGGGTCGTGGCGTGACGGGCCGGGGCGGGGAGCCGGCCCCTCGCGGGCTGGACCCCTTCGGGCCGACCGGCCGGTGGGGCGGGCGGCGGCGCGGGGGCGGGCACCGGGACCCGGCGCTGGCCGAGGCGCTCGCCGACGCCCGGGACGCGCCCGACGGCGAGGCCCGCAGCGCGGAGCTGGAACGGATCGCCGCGCACGCCGACGCCACCGGCGACGACCGGTCCGCGGTGGAGGCCCGGTTCGCGCTGATCGAGGGCTACCTGCTGCACGGGGAGCGGTGGCGGCTGGTCGAGCCGGTGCGCCGCTGCCTCGCCGCCGTCGACCGTCGTCCCGACCTGCTGCCCGGCCCGGACGCCGCGCTGCTGCTGCGCTACCAGCGGTACGCCGTGGAGGCCCTGCTCGGCAGCCCCCGGGTCGGGCTGGACCAGGCCCGGGCCATGCTGGACGACCTCGCCGCCCGGGCCGCCGCCCGCTCCCCCGTCCCGCCGGACGCCGGCGACGCAGCCGATCCGGCGGGCGGGACAGCCTCCGGCGGTGCCGCCCCGGCGGGCGCCACGGGCCACGGCGGCGCCCTGGCGGACGTCACCGGCCACGGCCGCGCCCCCGCGGACGCCACGGGTGACGGCCGCGCCGGCGGGTCGGGCGGGGACGCGGCGGTGGTCGCCGAGCTGCGCTGCCGGATCGCCGACCACCTCGGCGACGAGCCGGCCGCCCGGCGGTGGTTCGACCGCTGGTCGGCGGTCGGGGCAGGGCCGGCCGGCGGCTGCCCCGGCTGCGCGCCGGCCCGGCGGGCGGACCTGCTCGCCGGATGGGGCGACCACCGGGCCGCGCTGGACGCGCTGGCGGACGCGCCGGCCGGCACGGGCGACTGCACCGAGCAACCCGAGCGGGCGCTGGCCGCCGGGCTGCTGCCCTGGCTGCGCGTCGGGGAGTCGGAGCGGGCGGCCGAGGCACACGTGCGGGCGTACCGGCGGCACCGGCGGGAGCAGGCCGCCTTCCCGTACCTCGCCGCGCACCTGCGGTGGTGCGCGCTGGGCGGGCACCCCGCCCGGGGGCTGGACGTCCTGGCCGAGCAGCTGCCCCGGCTGGACCGGCCGCACGACGACCTGTCCGCGATGGAGTTCGCCGCCGCCGGGGCGCTGGTCTGCGCGCTCGCCGTCGAGGCGGGGCTGGGGGGCCGGACGGTGCACCGACCCGGGTACGGCGACCGGCCGGCCGCCGACCTCGACGTGGCCACGCTCGGCGCCACCCTGCTCGGGTTGGCCACCACGCTGGCCGGCAGCTTCGACGCCCGCAACGGCACCGGCCACCAGTCCGGCCGGATCGCGTCCTGGCTGGCCGAGCGGCCGCTCGTCGCACCGGTGCCGCTGCCGCCGGACGACGCGCCCGACGACGACCCGGGCGATCCGGCCGACGACGGCCCGCCGGCCGACGGGGAGCCCCGCCCGCTGAGCGTGGAGATGATCACGGCCGCCCTGGACCGGCGCGGGGACCACTACGCCGTGGACGCCGACGGCACCGTGGTCGGCCGGTGGGGCGAGGCGCTCATCCAGTTCCGCCGGGCCGGCGAGCGGGGCGAGATCCTCCGGGCGCGCGCGGTGGCGAGCCGCCGGCTGCCGGCCGACCGGCTCGCCGAGGCGTACGCGTTCTGCAACGCGTGGAACCACGACCGGCTGCTGCCGAAGGCGTACGTGCACGACCTCGGGGGCGAGCTGGTGCTGGCCGGCGACGTCAGCACCGACCTGGCGCACGGGGTGGCCCCGGCCCAGCTCACGGTCCTGCTCGACGCGGCCGTCGACACCGGCGTCGCGTACGCCGATGCGGTGGCCGAGCTGCCCTGACCGGCCGGGGCGGGGCTCACGGGTGAGGTCCGAAACCCGCCGGACGATCTTCTCCCGCCCTGGTGGACTCGTGCCCATGACGACGCACCGACAGCGCACCGCCCTGCTCCTGCACTCCCTGCACCGGCCCGGCTCCCCGCTCGTGCTGCCCAACGCCTGGGACGCGGCCAGCGCGCGGATCGTGGCCGACTGCGGCGCGACCGCCGTCGCCACCACGAGCGCCGGCGTCTCCTGGAGCCTGGGCGCGCCGGACGGCGACGAGCTGGACCGGGACCTCGCCCTGGCGGTGGTCGCCCGCGTCGCCGCCGCCGTCACCGTCCCGGTCACCGCCGACATCGAGAGCGGGTACGCCGCCGACCCGGCCGGGGTCGCCCGCACGGTGACCGCGGTGCTCGCCGCCGGCGCGGTCGGCGTCAACATCGAGGACGCCCCGCCGGCCGGGACGTCCCCGCTGCGCCCGGTCGACGGGCAGTGCGCCCGCATCCGGGCGGCCCGGGAGGCCGCCGACGAGGCGGGGGTACGGCTCTTCGTCAACGCCCGCACCGACGTGTTCCTGCGGGCCGTCGGCGACCCGGCGGACCGGCTGGCGGAGACGCTGCGCCGGGCGGAGGCGTACCGGGCGGCGGGCGCGGACGGCATCTTCGTGCCGGGCGTGGTCGACGCGGAGACCATCGGGGCACTGGTCGCCGGGATCGACGGGCCGGTCAACGTGCTCGCCGGGCCGGGGTCGCTCCCCGTGGCCGCCCTGGCCGGGCTGGGCGTGGCCCGGGTCAGCCTCGGCTCGGCGCTCGCCGAGGCCGCGTACGGGCTGGTCCGCCGCGCCGCCACGGAGGCGCTGCACTCCGGCTCGTACGACTCGCTGGCCGGCGCGATCAGCTACGGCGAGCTGAACGCGCTGCTGGCCTGAGCCGACGGCCCACGGCGACGCCCGCCGGCACACGGGGTGCGGGCGGGCGTCGGTGGAGCGGGGGGGTCAGACCTCGACGACGGTGGGCACGATCATGGGCCGGCGCCGGTACGCGTCGTTCACCCACCGCCCCACGGTGCGCCGGACGATCTGCTGGAGCTGGTGCGGGTCGGTGATGCCGTCGGAGGCCGCCCGGTTCAGCGCCTCGGTGACCAGCGGGACCACCGGGTTGAACGCCTCCGGGTCCTCCGAGAAGCCCTTGGCGGAGACGGTGGGACCGCCGACCACCTTGCCGGTCACGGAGTCGACGACCACGGTGGCGGCGATGAACCCGCCGTCGCCGAGGATCCGCCGCTCGGTGAGCAGCGACTCGCTCACGTCGCCGACGGCGAGGCCGTCGACGTAGACGTAGCGGCTCTTCACGTGCCCGACGAGGCTGGCCCGGCCCTCGACGAGGTCGACGACGTCGCCGTCCTCGCAGAGCACCACGCGGTCGGGGGCGACACCGGACTCGATGCCGAGCCGGGCGTGCGCGCGCAGGTGCCGCCACTCGCCGTGCACCGGCATCAGGTTGCTGGGGCGTACCACGTTCAGCAGGTAGAGCAGCTCGCCGGCGGGGGCGTGGCCGGAGACGTGCACCTTGGCCACGTCCTTGTGCACCACCACCGCGCCGGCGCGGGCCAGCCGGTTGATGACCCGGTAGACGGACGTCTCGTTGCCGGGCACCAGCGACGAGGCGAGCACCACCGTGTCGCCGGGGGCGATGGTGATGTGCCGGTGGTCGCCGCTGGCCATCCGGCCCAGGGCGCTCATCGGCTCGCCCTGCGAGCCGGTGGACATCAGCACGATCTGCTCGGGCGGCATGGTGGTCGCCTCTTCCAGCCCGACGACCAGTCCGGCCGGGATGTTGAGCAGCCCGAGGTCGCGGGCGATGCCCATGTTGCGGACCATGGAGCGGCCGATCAGGGCGACCTTGCGGCCGTGCTCGGCGGCGGAGTCGAAGACCTGCTGCACCCGGTGCACGTGTGAGGCGAACGAGGCGACGATGATCCGGCCGCGCGCCTTCGCGAAGATCGAGTCGAGCACCGGCCCGATCTCGCGCTCGGGGGTGACGAAGCCGGGGATCTCCGCGTTGGTGGAGTCCGACAGCAGCAGGTCCACGCCCTCGGCGCCGAGCCGGGCGAACCCGGCCAGGTCGGTGATCCGGCCGTCCAGCGGGAGCTGGTCCATCTTGAAGTCGCCGGTGTGCAGCACCAGGCCGGCCGGGGTGCGGATGGCCACCGCGAGCGCGTCCGGGATCGAGTGGTTGACCGCGAAGAACTCGCACTCGAACGGGCCGAGCCGCTCCCGGCCGCCCTCCCGCACGGTCAGCGTGTAGGGCTGGATCCGCCGCTCGGCGAGCTTCGCCTCGACCAGGGCCAGCGTGAACTGCGAACCGACCAGCGGGATGTCGGGCTTGTGCGCGAGCAGGTAGGGCACCGCGCCGATGTGGTCCTCGTGGCCGTGGGTGAGCACGATCGCCTGGACGTCGTCGAGCCGGTCGAGGATCGGGCCGAAGTCCGGCAGGATCAGGTCGACGCCGGGCTGCTCCACGTCCGGGAAGAGCACCCCGCAGTCGACGACGAGCAGCTTGCCGTCGTACTCGAAGACGGTCATGTTGCGACCGATGGCGCCGAGCCCGCCGAGCGGGATGATCCGCAGCCCACCCTCCGGCAGCGGCGGGGGCAGTTCCGCCTCGATGTGCGCCTCGGTCACGCGTCCACCTCATTCTGCGGCGCCGTCACCCGGCGCCCGTCGTGTCGTTCGGTCATTCGGGCAGTTCCAGGCCCGCCGCCGCGCAGTCCGCGCGGAGCTGGGCGATCTCGTCGTCGGTCGCGTCGACCAGCGGCGGACGCACCGGACCGGCGGGCATCCCGGCGGCGGCCAGGCCGGCCTTCACCAGGATCACGCCCTGGGTGCGGAAGATGCCGGTGTACAGCGGCAGCAGCCGCCGGTGCAGGTCCAGCGCGCCGGCGGTGTCCCCCGCGTCGTACGCCTCGATCATCCGCTTGGTGAGCGCGCCGGTGAAGTGGGTCGAGGTGCCGACCACACCGACGGCGCCCACGGCCAGCGCGGGCAGGGTCAACGAGTCCTCGCCGCTGTAGAAGGCGAGGTTGGTGCGGGCGGTGACCCAGCCGGTCGCGGTCAGGTCGCCCTTGGCGTCCTTCACCGCGACGATCCGGCCGTGCTCGGCCAGCCGCACCATCGTCTCGGTGGCGATCGGCACGCCGGAGCGGTGCGGGATGTCGTAGAGCATCACCGGCAGCCCGGTGGCGTCCGCGACGGCGGTGAAGTGCCGCAGCAGGCCGGCCTGCGGCGGCTTGTTGTAGTACGGGGTGACCACGAGCAGGCCGTGCGCGCCGGCCTTCTCCGCGCCGGCGGCCAGCTCGATCGTGTGCCGGGTGTCGTTGGTGCCGACCCCCGCCACGATCTTGGCGCGGTCGCCGACGGCCTCCACCACGGCCCGGATCAGGTGTTCCTTCTCCGCGTCGGTGGTGGTCGGCGACTCGCCGGTGGTGCCGTTGACCACCAGCGCGTCGTTGCCCTGCTCGTCCACCAGGTAGCTGGCGAGGCGCGCCGCGCCGTCGAGGTCGAGCGAGCCGTCGGCGGTGAACGGGGTCACCATGGCCGTGAGCACTCGCCCGAAGGGGCGGGACACCGCCCGGGCGGGGGTGTCAGGGTGGTCGTGCGTCATGCCACCAACCTAGCGGACGACCACCGGCACCCCGCCGGGGAAGGGCTCAGGACAACTCGGCGTGCGGGCTGGCGGCCACCTCGGTGCCGTCGGGCAGGGCCGAGATGACGAAGTCGGCGAAGACGTTCGGGGCGACCCGCTGGAGTTGCCGCAGGCACTCCACCGCCAGCTCACGGATCTCGACGTCGGCGTACTCCGTGGCGCGCATGGCGATGAAGTGCCGCCAGGCCCGGTAGTTGCCGGTGACCACGATCCGCGTCTCGGTGGCGTTGGGCAGGACGGCGCGGGCCGCCTGGCGGGCCTGCTTGCGCCGCAGCGTGGCGTTCTCCACGTCCGCGAAGCGCCGCTCCAGCCCCTCCAGCAGCTCGTTGTACGCGCGCACGCTCGCCTCGGCGGCCTCCACGAACTTCTTGTGCAGCTCCGGGTCCTCGGCGATCACCGTGGGCTCGACCATGGCGGCGTCCCGCTCCGGCACGTACCGCTGGGAGAGCTGGGAGTAGGAGAAGTGGCGGTGCCGGATCAGCTCGTGGGTGAACGAGCGGGACACGCCGCTGAAGTAGAAGCTGACCGAGCCGTGCTCCAGCACCGAGAGGTGCCCGACCTCCAGGATGTGCGCGAGGTAGCCGGCGTTGGTGGCCGTGGCCGGGTTGGGCTTCTTCCAGCTCTGGTAGCAGGCCCGGCCGGCGAACTCGGCCAGCGCCTGGCCGCCCTCGGCGTCGGTCGACCACGGCACGTCGTCCGGGGCCTCGAAGTGGGTCCACGCGATGAGCTTGACCTGGGGCTGCACCATGTCCGGCATTCCTGGCACTGTAGTGGCCCGGCGGTCGCGGGGGAAAGTTGGGCTCACGGGCCGAACGGGTCGTTGAGCTGCGAACGGTCGGACAGGTGCCGGTCCGCCTGACCGACACGTGGCCAAGGTCTCGGCGCGCTCGGGCCGCCACTGGGTGGGATGCGCGACGACGCTGTCGAGCTGCCCCACAGCTGGGGCAGCCACCCGAGCGGTCGGGACGCCGGCGACCACCACCGGTCGGCGGCACGAACGACAGCGTTCACGACCGGCGGGCCGGCGACCGCCGCGCCCGACCCACCCGACCCGGCCGGGGAATCGGGAGGCGTGGGCCGCCTCGGGAGCGCGGCCCATGCCTCGGGAGACGCGGGTCGCGTCGGGAGGGAGGGTCAGACGTAGAGCGAGGTGAACGGCGCCCAGGGGAGGTTGCGTACCACCGAGAAGGCCAGCCAGGCGGCGAGGAAGCCGCCGATCACCTTCGAGCTGAGGTGCAGCTCGGGCAGGCGCCAGCCGAACGCCTGCTTCCCCGCCCAGGCGACGAAGAGGTAGGCCAGGAAGGGCAGCGCGAAGACGAAGAGGAAGTGGTGCCGGGCGGCGGCCGGCAGGTCGCCGTGCAGCACGTACCAGAGCGCGCGGGTGCCGCCACAGCCCGGGCAGTCCAGCCCCGTGGTCAGCTTGAGCAGGCAGGTCGGCGCGGCGTCCGGCGCGGCGTGGGTCGGGTTGCTGAGCAGCGTGTAGCCGATGCCGGCGGCGACGCAGCCGAGCGCGGCCAACGGCACGGCCCAGCGCGGCGAGCGGTCGTAGAGGCGGACGACGAAGCGGGTCAGCCGGTCCGGCTCAGGCACCGGGTAGGGCGGCACCGGGTAGGGCGACGCCTGGCCCGCGGGCCAGGCACCCGGCTCACCGGCCGGCCACGCACCCGGCTCGCCCGCCGGCCCCGGGTCGGGCTGCCCCGACCGAGACGCCTGGGGCGGGGCGTCAACCCCGCCGCTCTGCGGATGCGGCTGGGGGGCCGGCCCGTCAACGCTCGTCACGTGGCTCACCGTACACCGGCCACGCCCAGCAGCGCGGCGGCCAGCGGGGCGGCCAGGTCGCCGGCGGCGGGCGGCGCCACCGCGTCCAGGCCGAGCCAGCCGGCGAGGCGGTGCAGCTCGGCGGCGAGTGCCAGCGCGGTCTCGCCCGGGTCGGCGCCCGGCTCGACCCAGGCGGCCGGCACCAGCAGCACCCCGGCCTTGCGATCGGCCTTCAGGTCGACCCGGGCGGTGAACCGCTCCCCCTGCAGGAAGGGCAGCACGTAGTAGCCGTGGACCCGCTGCGGCGCCGGGACGTAGATCTCGATCCGGTAGCTGAAGTCGAAGAGCCGCTCGGTGCGGGCCCGCTCCCAGACCAGCGGGTCGAACGGGCTGACCAGGGTGTTCCCGCGCACCCAGCGGGGCAGCCGCGCCCCGGCGTGCAGCCAGGCGGGCTGCCGCCAGCCCTGCACGGCGACCGGCAGCAGCTCACCCGCCTCGACCAGCTCCGCGATGGCCTGCCGGGCGCCGGCGAGGGGCAGCCGGAAGTAGTCGCGCAGCTCCGGTTCCGCGGCCACCCCGAGCGACCGCGCGGCGATGGCCACCAGCGTGCGGTACGCCTCGGCGTCGGTCGGCGTGGGCGCGTCCAGCACGGTGGCCGGCAGCACCCGCTCCGGCAGGTCGTAGCGGCGGGCGAACGAGGTGGTGCGGTCGGCGGCGGCCACCTCGCCGGCCCAGAAGAGGAACTCCAGCGCCCGCTTCACCGCCGACCAGTTCCACCCCCAGTTGCCGGTCTCCCGGGGCGCGTCGTGCTCGATCTCGGCGGCGGTGAGCGGCCCCCGGGCGGCCACCTCGTCACGGACCCAGGCGACCAGGCCGGGCTGCTCCTCGGCGATCCGGCGCATCCCGCCCCACGCCTCCGCGCGGGCCCGGGCCATCCGCCAGCGCAACGCCGGGTGCAACCCGACGGGGACCAGCGACGCCTCGTGGCCCCAGTATTCGAACAGCTCCCGGGGACGTCGGTAGGCGGCGGTGTCGAGCAGCGACGTCGGGTAGGGCCCGAGCCGGCTGTAGAGCGGCAGGTAGTGCGCGCGTTGCAGGACGTTGACCGAATCCATCTGGATCAGCCCGACCCGGGCGAGCACCCGGCGCAGGTGTCGGCGGGTGGGCACGCCGGTGGGCGCGGGGTCGGCGAAGCCCTGGGCGGCGAGCGCCACCCGGCGCGCCTGGGCGAGCGAGAGTGATTCCGGTGCGGCCATCGTCGGGCACCCTAATCCACGCGTACGACACCGGAGCGGACGCTGGACCGATCGCCCGCCGGGGCATAGAACGGACGCATGCTCACGATCCGGCGCGAGGAGCCCGAGGACGCCGAGGCGGTCGCCCGGGTGCACATCCACGGGTGGCAGGCCGGCTACGCGGGGATCATGCCCGAGGAGGTGCTGCGGCGCCTCAACGTCGCGGCCTGGGCGCAGCGCCGCCGGGACCTCGGCACCGCCGATCCGGAGCACCCGTTCACCACCCTGCTCGCCGAGGCCGACGGGACGCTGGCCGGGTTCACCACGTTCGGGCCGTACCGGATCAACCAGGACCGGGGCGACCTCGACCTCGCGCACGGGGAGGTGGTGGCGATGTACGTCGAGCCGGCGCACTGGGGCGACGGCACGGCGGGGGCGCTGCTGGCCTCGGCCCGCGCCGGGCTGGCCGGGCGGGGCTGGTCCGACTACCGGCTCTGGGTGCTGGCCGACAACCACCGGGCCCGCCGGTTCTACGAGCGGGCGGGGCTGTCACCGGACGGTGAGCGGTCGACCTACCCGGTGCCGTTGGCCGGCGGGCGCCCGCCGGTCGGGCTCGTCGAGCTGCGGTACGCCGGACGCCTCGACGGCTGACCCGGCCGGCGTCGCCCAGCGGCGGCTGGTCCGGCCGGCGCCGCCGACGCGACGGACCGGCAGGAACGCCAGCAGCGCCAGGCTGATCCAGACGTAGGTGTTGCTGCCGAGGAAGCCGTCGAACCCGGTGAAGTCCTTCTCCCAGGCCCAGACGATCCGGCTGATCAGGAAGCCGTACCCGACGATCGCGGCGCCCAGCAGGACGCGGCGCCGCCGGCCGCCGGCCGGTGCGGCCATGCCGTTGTCCACCAGCAGGATCAGCGCGGGCAGCAACCAGACCAGGTGGTGCACCCAGGTGACCGGGCTGACCAGACACATCACCGCACCGGTCAGCGCCAGGCCGGTCGCCTCGTCGCCGGCGGCCACGGCGGCCCGGGAGCGCCACGCCCACAGCGCCAGCGTGGCGAGCACCAGCGCCAGCCAGGCCAGGGTGCTCGGGTGTTCCGGGTTCAGCCGGGCGACCACCCCGCGCAGCGACTGGTTGGAGACGAACGCCAACTCGCCCACCCGGCCGGTGTTCCACAGCGCCTCGGTCCAGAACTCCCGCGACGCGTCGGGGAAGAGCGCGGCGGCCAGCAGGGTCGCGCCGGCCGCGGCGGCCATCGAGGTGACCGCGGCCCGCCAGCGCCGGGTGACCAGCAGGTAGACGATGAAGATGCCCGGGGTCAGCTTGATCGCCGTGGCCAGGCCGATGCCCACCCCGGCCCAGCGGTTGCCGGCCGGCAGCAGCCGGAGCAGGTCGACCGCGACCAGGAAGAGCAGCAGCATGTTGACCTGGCCGAAGTTGACCGTCTCGCGCATCGGCTCGTACGCGGCGGCCAGGCAGAGCGCCACGGCGAGGGCGAACCAGCGGGTCCAGCCGGCCCGGCGGGAGATCGGGTCGACCAGCCACCAGAACAGCACGGCGGTGACCACCACGCTGGCGGCCACGCTCACCACGATCGCCGCCGACCACGGCAGGTACGCCATCGGCAGCATGACCAGGGCGGCGAAGGGCGGATAGGTGAAGCCGTACTGCGTGCCGGGCTTGAGGAAGTCGTAGATCTCCCCGCCGTCGTGCACCCACCAGGTCAGCGCGCCGTAGTAGACCTTCAGGTCGAAGAAGCCGTGCCGGACGGCCGCCACGGACAGGAACGCGGCCACCGCGACGGCGAGCCCCACCACGCTCACGACCTGCTGGACCGTCCGTCGGGGACCCTGCGCCACCGTCGCCTCCCTCGCCCTGCGTAGGCTTCCGTCCCATGGCTCTCGGGTACGTCCGCCCGGCGCGTCCGGAAGACGCCGGCGAGATCGCACGCATCCAACTCGCGACCTGGCGGGTCGCCTATCGCCGGATTCTGCCCCGGCACGTGCTCGACAACCTGGACGAGGCGTGGCTCGCCCGGCGGTGGAGCGCGGCGGTGCAGGAGCCGCCCTCCGGCACGCATCGGGTGCTCGTCGCCGTCGAACAGGCCGAGCAATCGTATCTGGTGGGGTTCGCCGCCTCGGGTCCGGCCGATGCCGAGGCACTCGCCCCGGGTGAGCCGGCCGAGGCGCTCGGGCCCGGCGTGGCGGCGGTGACCGACCTGCTGGTGGAGCCGCGCTGGGGGCGGCGCGGGCACGGCAGCCGGCTGCTCGCCGCGACCGTCGACCTGTGGCGCGCCGACGGGTTCGCCCGGGCGGTGGCCTGGGCGTTCGACGGCGACGAGGCGACCCGGAAGTTCCTCACCAGCACCGGCTGGGAGCCCGACGGCGCGGCGCGCGCCCTGGACGTGGAGGACATGCTCGTCCCGCAGCTGCGCCTGCACGTGGCGGTGCCGACGGAGGCGGACCCCGCGGACGCGACGCCCACGGAGGCGACGCTGCCGGACGCCCCGCCGGCCGGGTCGGTGCCGTCGCCGGCGCCCCCCGTGGACTGACGACACGCCTCCACGCGGGCCCGGATCGGCGGACACTGTCGGGGGCGTCGCCTACCGTGACCCCATGACCGCAGCGACGGCGACCAGCGGAGCGGGCGTGACCCACGGCGGCCCGACCGGTCGCGACCCCGCCGGTGCCGCCGGGCCGGCGGCGGGCCCGGCCGACGCGGCGTTCGAGGCGCACCGCGTCGGGCTGACCGGTTACTGCTACCGGATGCTCGGTTCGATCTTCGACGCCGAGGACGCGGTGCAGGAGACGCTGCTGCGCGCCTGGCGCGGGCACGACGGCTTCCAGGCCCGGTCCTCCACCCGGACGTGGCTCTACCGGATCGCCACCAACGTCTGCCTTGACCAGTTGCGGGGGCGGGCCCGGCGGGCCCTGCCGATGGAGTTCGGCGGGCCGGACGAGCCGGTCCTCGCCGCGCTGGGCGCGCCGGCGTCCGAGCGCTGGGTGGGCCCCGCGCCGGACGCGGCCGTGCTGCCGGCCGGTGACCCGGCGGCGGTGGCCGAGGCCCGCGAGTCGGTCCGGCTGGCGTTCGTCGCCGCTCTGCAACACCTGCCGCCCCGGCAGCGGGCCGTGCTGATCCTGCGCGACGTGCTGCGTTGGCGGGCCGACGAGACCGCCGAGCTGGCCGGAGCCTCGGTCGCGGCGGTGAACAGCGCCCTCCAGCGGGCCCGCGCCACCCTGGCCGCCCGCGACGGGCTGCCGGGCGCCCCGCTCGACGGGCGGCAGCGCGACCTGCTCGACCGCTACGTCGCCAGCTTCGAGCGCTACGACATCGACTCGCTCGTCGCGCTGCTGCGGGAGGACGCGGTGCAGAGCATGCCGCCGTTCGCGCTGTGGCTGCGCGGCCCCGGGGACATCCGGCGGTGGATGCTCGGCCCGGGTGCCGAGTGCCGCGGCTCGCGGCTGGTGCCGGTGTCCGCCAACGGTGGCACCGCCTTCGCTCACTACCGCCCCGACCCGGCGGGCGGGCACCGGCCGTTCAGCGTCCACGTGCTCGAGTTCTCGGCGGGGCGGATCAGCCGGCTCACCCACTTCCTCACGCCGGAGCTGTTCGCGCGGTTCGGGCTGCCGCCCCGCCTCGGCCCCTGAGCCGGGCCGCCGCGCCCGCCCCGACCCGCCGGGCGATGAGTTCCGCAGGCCCGGGCCGTCCACCCCTCGTACGCCACGACAAGGAGAGCGACATGTTCACGGACACGAAGGCGATGAGCAGCTTCGCGGTCGACGACGTCGACCGGGCGCAGCGGTTCTACGCCGACACGCTCGGCCTGCGGGTGTCGCGGGACGACGCCATGGGCGGCCTGCTGACGCTGCACGTCGCCGGCGACCGGGACATCCTGGTCTACCCGAAGGAGGACCACACCCCGGCGACCTACACGGTGCTCAACTTCCCGGTCGACGACATCGACCGGGCCGTCAACGAGCTGACCGGGCGCGGCGTCCGGTTCGAGCGCTACCCCGGCATGCCGCAGGACGACAAGGGCGTCATGCGCGGCCAGGGGCCGTCGATCGCCTGGTTCACCGACCCGGCCGGCAACATCCTCTCGGTGCTCCAGGAGGGCTGACGCGGTGACCCCGGCGTCCGCCGCGCCCCGCCCGTGAACCGGCGGGCGGTCAGGCGGAGGCGGCGGGGCGCAACTCGGCGACCAGTTCGTCGTCCTCCATGGCGCCGGTGGGCGTGAAGCCCAGGCTCGTGTAGAGCCGGGCGGCCGAGGCGTTGTCGGGGTGGTAGGAGAGCCGGACGGGGTGCCCGCCGTCCTGGGCGGCGAGCCACGCGGCGAGGGTGCGCACGGTCGCCCGGCCGACGCCCCGGTCCTGCTCGGCCGCGTCGACGACCATGCCGCCGATCCAGCGCGAGCCGTCGTCGTCCACGCCCCACATGACGTGCCCGACCACCGTCTCGTCCGCGTACACGGCGAGCGAGTTCCAGACGTCGGAACGCATGGTCAGCAGCAGGTAGCGGGCGGCCAGGGCCGCCACCCAGGCGCGCTGGTCGTCGCGGGGGGCGACGTCGGCCACCGCCCGCCAGTTGTCGTCGTCCACGGGACGCAGGGTGACCCGGCGGCCCGCCCGGTCGAGGATGCCAGAATCGATCACCCGGGCAGCCTAGGAGCCGCCCGGCAGCCACGCGACGGGATTCCCCCGGCGGCGAGCTGCATCTCGCCCTTCAGGTGGCAGGAGACGAAGACGGTCCGACCCTCGGCGTCAGTCGAGCAGGGCGTCCAGGCCGACGGTCAGCCCCGGCCGGTTGCGGACCGCGCGGACGGCCAGCAGCACGCCGGGCATGAACGACGCCCGGTCGTACGAGTCGTGCCGGATGGTCAGCGTCTCGCCGGTGGTGCCGAAGAGCACCTCCTGGTGGGCGACGAGGCCGGTGGCGCGTACGGCGTGCACGCGTACCCCCTCGATGTCGGCGCCCCGGGCGCCCGCCACCTCGTCCTTGGTCGCGTCGGGCACCGGGCCCAGCCCGGCCTCGGCGCGGGCGGCGGCGATCAGCCGCGCGGTGTGCGTGGCGGTGCCGCTGGGCGCGTCCAGCTTGCGGGGGTGGTGCTGCTCGACGATCTCGACCGACTCGAAGTGCCGGGCCGCGCGGGCGGCGAACCGCATCATCAGCACCGCGCCGATGCCGAAGTTGGGGGCGATCACCACGCCCACGCCGGGCTTGCGGGCCAGCCAGCCGCGCACCCGCTCCAGCCGCTGCTCGGTGAAGCCGGTGGTGCCGACGACCGCGTTGATGCCCTGGTCGATGCACCAGTGCAGGTTGTCCATGACGACGTCGGGAGTGGTGAAGTCGACGACCACCTCGGCGCCGGCGTCGGAGGCGTTGAACAGCCAGTCGCCCTGGTCGACCATGGCCACCAGTTCCATGTCGCCGGCGGCGTCCACGGCCTTGCACACCTCGACGCCCATCCGGCCCCGGGCGCCCAGCACGCCGACCCGGATCGGCTCGTCCGCGCTCTTCTCCTGCTCGTCAGTCACGGGGCACAACCTATCCCAATCGGGACGTCCGCATCCCGGCGGACCCGAGGCAGGGCCCGGCCACGGGCGTGGACGGGTGGCGCGGGCGGTCAGCGGGCGGAGAAGTCGCCCTCGCCGAACGGGCCGACCACGGCCAGCGACATCGGCCGGCTCAGCAGCTCGGCGGCGAGGGTGTTCACGTCGGCCACGGTGACCGCGTCGACCCGGCGGAGCAGCTCGTCGACCGGCATCAGGTCGCCGTAGAGCAGCTCGCCCTTGGCCAGCCGGCTCATCCGCGAGCCCGTGTCCTCCAGGCCCAGCACGAACGAGCCCTTGCTCATCCCCTTGCCGCGGGCCACCTCGGCCTCGGTCAGGCCGTCGGCGGCCACCCGGGCGAGTTCGGCCCGGGTCAGCTCCAGCACCTCGTCCACCTTGCCGGGCGCGCAGCCGGCGTAGACGGCGAAGAGGCCGCTGTCGGCGTACTGGCTGGCGTAGGAGTAGACCGAGTAGGCCAGGCCGCGCTGCTCGCGGATCTCCTGGAACAGCCGGCTCGACATGCCGCCGCCGAGGACGTTGTTGAGCACACCGAGGGCGAAGCGGCGCTCGTCCAGCCGGTCGATGCCGGGGCAACCGAGGATGACGTGCGCCTGCTCGGTCTCCTTCGGTTCCACCAGGGTGGCGGCGGGCCTGGTGCGTACCGCCGGGGTGGCCGACCGGTGCGGCGCCGGCACCGCCGGGTCGGTGTCCAGCGGGGTGCCGCGCAGCGCCTGGCGGACGAGCTTCACCACCGCGGTGTGGTCCAGGTTGCCGGCGGCGGCGATGACGATCTGCGGGGCGGTGTAGCGGCGGCGGTAGAAGCCCTGGATCTGCCGCCGGGTCATCGGGGTGACCGTCTCCTCGGTGCCGGAGATCAGCCGGCCCAGCGGGTGGTCACCGTAGACCGCCCGGGCGAAGAGGTCGTGCACCTCGTCGCCGGGCTCGTCGTCGTGCATGGCGATCTCTTCGAGGATCACACCCCGCTCGGTCTCCACGTCGGCCGGCTTCAGCACCGAGTCGGCGACCAGGTCGCACATGACGTCGATGGCCAGCGGCAGGTCCTCGTCGAGCACCCGGGCGTAGTAGCAGGTGTATTCCTTCGTGGTGAAGGCGTTGGTCTCGCCGCCCACCGCCTCGATCTCGGAGGAGATGTCCAGGGCGCTGCGCTTGTTGGTGCCCTTGAACAGCAGGTGCTCCAGGAAGTGCGCCGCGCCGGCCTGCGGGCCGGTCTCGTCGCGGGAGCCGACCGCGACCCAGATGCCGAACGACACGCTGCGCATCGCCGGGATCGCCTCGGTGAGCACGCGCAGCCCGCTGGGCAGCACGGTACGGCGTACCGTGCCGCCCAGCGGGTCGTCACTGATCGTGCGGGTCACCGCCCGGGAGGCGCCGCCGGAGCGGGCCCCCCCGGTGCTGCGGAACGCGGCGTCCGAGGGGCCCGGGAACGACGCCACCCCCCGTCGATCCGGCGGAAACGGCGCACGAACGGCCCGACTCACGTGTTGTTGCTCCCAGATCGACGAGGGGTGGGTGGTGCGGTGTGCTGGTGCGTCAGCTGTGCCGGGTCCGGCGGCGCGGACGCTCGCCGCCCTCGCCACCCTCGCCGCCGCCCTGGCCGCGCTCGCCGCCGCCCGGGCCACGACCGCCCCGGTCGCCGCCGCGCTCGCGGTCGCCGCGGTCGCGCGGGCCCCGGTCACCCCGGTCCCGGCCGGCCGGACGCTCGCCACCGGCGGCCTCGCCGGCGGCCGGCGCCTCGGCGCCCTCCGGGCGGACCTTGTCCAGGTAGATCTTGCCGCGGGCGTCGATGTCGGCGATCTCGACCTCGACCTTGTCGCCGACGTTGAGGAAGTCCTCGACCTTCTCGACCCGCTTGCCGTCGCCCACCTTGGAGATGTGCAGCAGGCCATCGCGGCCCGGCAGCAGCGAGACGAACGCGCCGAACGCGGCCGTCTTCACCACGGTGCCGAGGAACTTGTCGCCGACCTTCGGCAGCGTCGGGTTGGCGATCGCGTTGATCCGCTCGACCGCGGCCTGGGCCGACGGGCCGTTGGTCGCGCCGACGTAGATCGTGCCGTCGTCCTCGATGGAGATCTCGGCGCCGGTCTCGTCCTGGATGGCGTTGATGGTCTGACCCTTCGGGCCGATCACCATGCCGATCTTGTCCACCGGGATCTTGACGGTGGTGACCCGCGGCGCGTAGTCCGACATCTCGGCCGGGGCCTCGATGGCCCGCTGCATCACGTCGAGGATGGTCTGCCGGGCCTCGTGCGCCTGCTGGAGCGCGGCGGCCAGCACGTCCGACGGGATGCCGTCGAGCTTGGTGTCGAGCTGGAGCGCGGTGACGAAGTCCCGGGTGCCGGCGACCTTGAAGTCCATGTCGCCGAACGCGTCCTCGGCGCCGAGGATGTCGGTCAGCGTCACGTACTGGGTCTTGCCGTCGACCTCGTCGGAGATGAGGCCCATGGCGATGCCCGCGACCGGCGCCTTCAGCGGCACACCGGCGGACAGCAGGCCCAGCGTCGAGGCACAGACCGAGCCCATCGAGGTGGAGCCGTTGGAGCCGAGCGCCTCGGAGACCTGCCGGATGGCGTACGGGAACTCCTCGCGCGACGGCAGCACCGGGATCAGCGCCCGCTCGGCGAGCGCGCCGTGGCCGATCTCGCGTCGCTTCGGCGAGCCGACCCGGCCGGTCTCACCGGTCGAGTACGGCGGGAAGTTGTAGTTGTGCATGTAGCGCTTGGACTTCTCCGGGGAGAGGGTGTCCAGCGACTGCTCCATGCGCAGCATGTTCAGCGTGGTGACGCCCAGGATCTGCGTCTCGCCGCGCTCGAACAGCGCCGAGCCGTGCACCCGCGGCAGCACGCCGACCTCGGCGGTCAGCGGGCGGATGTCGCGCGGGCTGCGGCCGTCGATGCGGACCTGCTCGCGCAGCACCCGGTTGCGGACCTCGGACTTGGTCAGCGACCGGAGGGCGGCGCTGAGCTCCTTCTCCCGGCCCTCGAAGCGCGGGCCGAGCTCGGCCAGCACGCGGGCCTTGATCGCGTCCAGGGCCTCCTCACGGACCGCCTTGCCGGCGATCTGCAGGGCCTCGGCGACGTCGGCGCGGGCCACGTCGGCCACCGCGTCGTACGCGTCGTCCTGGTAGTCCAGGAAGACCGGGAACTCGGCGACCGGCTTGGCGGCCACGTCGGCCAGCTCGCTCTGCGCCCGGCACAGCTCGCGGATGGCCGGCTTGGCGGCCTCCAGGCCGCTCGCCACGACCTCCTCGGTCGGGGCGGGGGCCCCGCCGGCGACCAGCGCCACGGTGTGCTCGGTGGCCTCGGCCTCGACCATCATGATCGCGACGTCGCCGTCGGCCAGGGCACGGCCGGCCACCACCATGTCGAAGGTGGCCCGGGCCAGCTCCTCGTGGGTCGGGAAGGCGACCCACTGGCCGTCGACGTGCGCCATCCGGGTCGCCCCGATCGGGCCGGAGAACGGCAGGCCGGAGAGCTTGGTCGACATCGACGCGGCGTTGATCGCCACGACGTCGTAGGGGTGCTGCGGGTCGAGCGCGAGGACGGTCTCGACGACCTGGACCTCGTTGCGCAGGCCCTTGACGAACGACGGGCGCAGCGGCCGGTCGATCAGCCGGCAGGTGAGGATCGCGTCCTCGCTGGGGCGGCCCTCACGGCGGAAGAACGAGCCGGGGATGCGGCCCGCGGCGTACATCCGCTCCTCGACGTCGACGGTCAGCGGGAAGAAGTCGAACTGCTCCTTCGGCTGCTTGCCGGCGGTGGTGGCGGAGAGGACGACCGTCTCGCCGAGCTGGGCGATGACGGAGCCGGCGGCCTGGCGGGCCAGCCGGCCGGTGGAGAAGGTGATCTCACGGGTGCCGAAGGACCCGTTGTCGATCACGGCGGTGCGGGATTCGGTGCCGAGGTTGGTCTCGGTCATGGTGCTGTCGTGCTCCTTCGCATCGGGGGCCCACGACGCGGGAGCTGCTCAGACGGCCGGTCTTCGATCGAAGCGCCCGGGTGGCCGGCGAGATGCCGGGGTGCCCGGGGGCCACTACCGGAGACCGGTACGCTGACCCGCTCCCTTTCTCGAGTGGTCGCGTGGCCCTGTTCTCGGGTGGTACCGGAGCGGGGGAGCAGCCCGGGTCAGGCCGCTCCCCCGTCACGTCACCGGCGCAGACCGAGCCGCTCGATGAGCGACCGGTAGCGGTTGATGTCCTTCTTCTGGACGTAGTTGAGCAGCCGACGGCGACGGCCGACCAGCAGCAGCAGCCCGCGGCGGCTGTGGTGGTCGTGCTTGTGCACCTTCAGGTGCTCGGTGAGCTCGGCGATCCGCTTGGTGAGGACCGCGACCTGCACCTCCGGCGAACCGGTGTCGCCCTCGGCGGTCGCGTACTCCGCGCGGATCTTGGCCTTGGCTTCCTGGTCGAGCGCCATGTTCTCCCTGTTTCGTGGGTTGTTCGATGATGTCCGTCGGATCGGTCGGTGGACCGGAAACGGACCGGTACCTCGCACCCGCGGCGTCGTGCAGGCACGCGAGGCCCCACGTCGGTCAGCCGACGTCCCCGCCAGACTACCAGTACGGCCGGGCGCCGGCCGGTCAAGGGCCGCGAGGCGGTCAGTCGAGGGCCCGGCGGGTGCGCTCGACGTCCTGCCCCATCTGGGCGATCAACGGCTCGATCGCGTCGTATCGGATCTGCCCGCGCAGGTGTGCGACGAAGTCCAGCGCCAGCCGCTCACCGTAGAGGTCGCCGGCGAAGTCCAGCACGTACGCCTCCACCCGCCGTTCCCGCCCGGAGAAGGTCGGATTGGTGCCGACCGACACCGCCGCCCCCAGCGGTTCGGCGTGGCCCCGGCGCACCAGCCGGGCGGCGTAGACGCCGTCGGCGGGCACCGCCGCGTACCGGTGACAGAGCAGGTTGGCGGTGGGGAAGCCCAGCTCGCGGCCGCGCTGGTCGCCGCGGACCACCACGCCCTCCAGCCGGTGCGGGCGGCCGAGCGCGGCGGCGGCCGCGCCCACGTCCCCCGCGTCGACGCAGGAGCGGATGTACGTGGACGAGAAGACGGTGCCCGCCTCGGCGACCAGCGGGGCCCCCTCGACGCCGAAGCCGAAGGTGCGGCCGAGCCGCTCCAGCAGCGCCACGTCGCCGGCGGCGCGGTGCCCGAAGCGGAAGTTCTCCCCCACCACCACCAGGGCGGCGTGCAGGTGCTCGACCAGGATGTCGTGCACGAACGCCTCGGCGGGCAGCCGCGAGAACTCCGGGGTGAACGGCACCACGCACAGCACGTCCACGCCGAGCGCCTCGATCAGCTCGGCCTTGCGGGCGGGCTCGGTGAGCACCGCCGGGTGCGAGCCGGGGCGGACCACCTCGGCCGGGTGCGGGTCGAAGGTGACCACCACCGACTGCACGCCCAGCTCGCGGGCCCGGGCCACGGCGTGCCCGATGGTCGCCTGGTGCCCCTTGTGCACGCCGTCGAAGACGCCGATGGTGACGACCGACCGCCCCCAGCCACCGGGCGCCGCGTCGTACCCCCGCCACCGCTGCATT
Organism: Micromonospora sp. NPDC052213; assembly: GCF_040679695.1. Classification (NCBI taxonomy): domain Bacteria; kingdom Bacillati; phylum Actinomycetota; class Actinomycetes; order Micromonosporales; family Micromonosporaceae; genus Micromonospora; species Micromonospora sp. NPDC052213. The sequence goes on along the minus strand of NZ_JBFAVI010000051.1, from coordinate 17,038 downwards.
GCGCTCCTCCCTGCCTCCGCGGCGGCCCCGCACGGGCCGCCGTTCCCCCGCCCCGCCGTCAGGCGGGGGCGAGCACGATCTCCGCGCGGGCCCGGCCGTCCCGCTCGCTGACGATAGCGATCAGCCCGCCGTCGGGACCGAAGACCGCGTAGGGGCCGGGAATGCCGGCCGGGTCGAGCGGCCCGCCGTGGGAGAGCACCTTCGCCTCGTCGGCGCCGGCGTCGCGCCGCGGGAAGAACCGGTCGGCCGCCGCGGCCAGCGGCAGGTGGACCACCTCGGGCGCGCGCCGCTCCAGCTCGTCGAGGGTGGCGGCCTCCGCGAGGGTGAAGCCGCCGACGGCGGTACGCCGCAGCGCGGTCAGGTGCCCGCCCACCCCGAGCGCCAGGCCCGCGTCCCGGGCGATGGCCCGGATGTACGTCCCGGAGGAGCAGGTCACGTCGATGTCGACGTCCACCACGTCGGGGGTGTCCCGGCGTACGGCCAGCAGGTCCAGCCGGGAGACGGTGACCCGGCGGGCGGGCAGCTCGACGCTCTCCCCCTCGCGCACCCGCTTGTACGCCCGCTGCCCGTCGACCTTGATCGCGCTGACCGCGCTCGGCACCTGGTCGATCTCGCCGGTCAGCGCGGCCAGGGCGGCCCGGATCGCCTCGTCGGTGACCCGCCCGGCCGCGGTGGTGGCGATCACGTCGCCCTCGGCGTCGTCGGTGACGGTGGCCTGGCCGAGCCGGACGGTGGCCGTGTAGCTCTTGTGCGCGCCGATCACGTAGGTGAGCAGGCGGGTGGCCCGGCCGACCCCGATCACCAGCACGCCGGTGGCCATCGGGTCGAGGGTGCCGCCGTGCCCCACCCGGCGGGTCCGCGCCAACCGGCGGATCCGCGCCACCACGTCGTGCGACGTCATGCCGCCGGGCTTGTCGACCACGATCAGACCGTCTGCGCTCACGACACCCAAGCCTGCCAGACCGGCTCGGACGCCCTGTCGCCGCCGTACGAGGGTCGGGTGGACGGCCGGCGCGGCGTCCACCGGTCGGCCAGCGTTGCCCGCCGGGGATCGCACGGGACCACGCCGGGGCGCGGCGGGTGCGAAGATCATGCGCCCCCTCCACCCACCCCACCTGGACAGCCGAATGAGCACCGACCAGCGGCCGAGCGAGCCGACCGCGCCTTTCGACCCGTACGCCGACCAGCCCGCGGAGCCGGTCCGCGTCCCGACCTGGATGCGCGAGCCGGAGACGGAGCACACGCTGACCCGCCCGGAGCGGTTGCGGCTGGGCTGGGCGAGGCACAGCGGGAAGCTGCTGGGCGGCGTCGCCGCCCTGGTGACGCTCTCGTTCCTCGCGGTGGTGGGCACCATCGGACTCGGCGTCTACGAGCGGGTCCGCGACAACGGGCCCATCCTGCCCGACCGCCGGGCCGTGCCCGGCCAGGTCCGTCCCACCGACGCCGACGGCAACTCGGTGAGCCCGTGGGCGGCCACCCCGGCGGAGTCGTTCGCCGCCGGGAAGGACGCCATCGTCCTGCCGCCGGCGAAGGCGGCCGCGCCGTTCACCGCGAAGCAGGTCGCCGAGGGCCTGGCGAAGGTCCGGCAGGCGCTCGTCGAGGGCCGCGTCGACAGGTCGATGCTCGTGGTCAACGACCCGGAGCCCTTCCTCAGGCTGATCGCGCCGGACAACCGGGACGAGGTCCGGCGCGACCTGGCCGACGGCGCGGCGCTGAACTACGTGACCCGGGTTGACGACGAGGCCGACCCGCGGCTGGACAACGCCGACACGGTGCGCGCGCGGGGCACCGTCACCTACCGGGCGACCACCGACCCCGACGGCATCCGGGTGCTGGAGATCACCACCAGCTTCATCTGGGTCTACCACTTCGACCTCTGGCGGGCGCAGGAGTACCCGCCGGGAGCCGAACTGGTCACCGTGCGCGACGAGGTGGTCTGGCAGGTCCCGCACCCCGACGACGTCCGGTCCTCGTCCCGTGGGCTGTGGGTACACGAGGCGGCGAGCACCCTCTACAACGCCGACTGCGCCGGGATCAAGCGGGGGTTCCTGGCCCTCGCCCCCGAGGAGCCGCTGCGCAGCCGGCCCTCGGCACGGCCGACCGGCAACGTCTACGACCCGGCCTGGCGGCCCGGCGACGGCGAAAGCTGCTGAGCCGCGGGAGCGCCCGGACGGGTGTGGTCAGCGCACCGCGCCGACCACGGCCCAGCCGCCCGAGCGCAGCCGCAGCAGCAGGGCGACCAGCCGGATCACCACGAACAGCGTGAGCCCGGCCCAGATGCCGCCGAGCCCGAGGTCGAGCCCGTACGCCAGCCAGATGGCGGGCAGGAAGCCGCCGAGGGCGGCCACGATGGTCAGGTTGCGCAGGTAGCGGACGTCCCCGGCACCGATCAGCACGCCGTCGAGGGCGAACACGACGCCGGCCAGCGGCTGCATCGCCACGAACCACGGCCAGGCCAGCATCGCCTGGTCGCGTACCTGCGGATCAGAGCTGAACCAGCCGGGGACGACGCCGGCGCCGGCGGCGATGACCACCGCGAACGCCACACCGCAGGCGCCGCCGAGCAGCCCGATCCGGCGGGCGAGGGCCCGGGCCCCGGCGTCGTCTCCGCCGCCGAGCGCGGCGCCGACCAACGACTGGGCGGCGATGGCGAGCGCGTCGAGCACCAGCGCGGTGAAGAACCAGAGTTGCAGGGCGATCTGGTGGGCGCCCACGGCGGCGGCCCCGAAGCGGGCGGCCACGGCGGTGGCGGAGAGGAAGCTCGCCTGGAACGCGGCGCCCCGGATCAGCAGGTCCCGGCTGAGCACCAGTTGCTGCCCGATCAGCCGCGGCCGGGGCCGCAGCGGGACCCGCTCGGCGACCAGCGCCCCGGCGAAGAGCGCCCCGCCGATGGTCTGGGCGACCACGTTGGCCACCGCGGAGCCGACCAGGCCGAGGCCGAGCGGGTAGACCAGCAGGGGGCAGAGCACGGCGGAGAGCAGGTTCGGCCCGAGCACGAACACCAGCGGCCGGCGGGTGTCCTGCACGCCGCGCAGCCAGCCGTTGCCGGCGGCGGCGAGCAGCAGGCCCGGGGCGCCGAGCGCCGCGACCCGCAGCCACTGCGCGGCGGCGTCGGCCACCTCGCCGGGGCCTCCGGCGAGCGTACGCGCCAACGCCCCGCCGCCGACCTGCATGCCGACCGCGACCAGCACGCCCACCCCGAGCGCCAGCCAGGAGGACTGCACGCCCTCGGCGACGGCGGCGGCCCGGTCGCCGGCCCCGAAGCGCCGGGCCGACCGCCCGGTGGTGCCGTACGCGACCACGGTGCCGAGCCACGCGATGAGGGTCAGCACCGTGCCGCCGATGGCGAGCGCGGCGAGCGGCACCCGGCCGAGGTGCCCCACCACCGCCGTGTCCACGAGCACGTAGAGCGGTTCGGCGGCCAGCACCACCAGCGCCGGCAGGGCGAGCGCGGCGATCCGGCGGGGTGACGCGGCGGGGGCGGCGGCGACGGCTGGCTGACTCATCGCCGCCGATCCTGGCACGGGAACGGTAAGGATCGCAAGCAATCAGATCACTTACCGGGTCACCAGTGGACGACGGTCACGGCACCGAGCAGGAGCACTCCCCCGACGGCCACCGGCACGGGCAGCGTCCCGCCGACGAGCCACCCGGCGAGCAGCATCGCCGACGGCAGCGGGCCGCCGGGCCGCGCTAGTCGCCGAAGTACTCCGCCATCAGGCGGTCGACCCACTCCGGCCGCCGGACGCGCTCCGGGAGGAACCGACGCATCACGGGGTGGGTGACGGGATTGAGGTCGACGAAGGCCCGCAGCGGGCCCGGCAGGGTCGCCGGAACAACGAAGATGTTGCTGAAGAAGGACAGCGGGTACCGCACCGCCTGGGTCACGCCGAGCACGGCACCGGGCGACCGCATGAGCAGTGCCAGCGTGGTCCACACCCAGGACAGGCTCACGCTGAAGGCAACAAGGAGCAGCACCGCGGCGACCACGCCGAGTGCCCGGGCGGAAGAACGTCCCGTCGACGGCAGGGCGGGCTCAGGCCGGGGGCAGCTCGGCGAGCCAGCGGCGCACCTCGGCGCGGCTGCGCAGCCGGACCACCGGCAGCGCTGGCGCGTGCGTGGCGACCGCGGCGAGCAGCCGGGGCCGGGACCGGCGCGGGTAGCGCCACACGTACCGGAGGAACTCGGCGTCGATCGTCTCCGGACAGCCGGGCGGGAGGTCGGGGCGGCCGGTGGCGCGGTACGCCCACCGGCGGCGCAGCACCCGGCCGAGGCAGAGCAGCCGACCCGGGTCGCAGAGGACCAGCAGGTCGGCGCGGGGCAGGCGGAGGTCGAGGGTGCCGCCGTAGTTGCCGTCCATCACCCAGGACGGCCGGGCGGCGAGTTCGGCGACCGTGGCACGCCAGCGGGCGTCGTCGAGGGCCACCCAGCCGGGCTGCCAGTAGTGCCGGTCGAGGTGGATGAGCGGCAGGTCGAGCCGCCGCGCGACCTCGCGGGCGAGGGTGGTCTTACCGGCGCCCGAGCTGCCGACGACGAGGATCCGGCGCATGCGGGGACCGTACCGACGCACCGGCTCGGCCGCCAGGGCTCCCGGCTCCGGGCCGGCCGCCGGCAGCGCCGGGGCCCGCCGTGGGCGGGGCCGTGTCCGGCTCGCCCGGAGCGTCGGCCTTCCGACGTCCGGGTCGACCATCCGCGCACCGGCAGCCGGCGGGTCGAACGTCAGCCGTGGAGAGCGGCGGACGCCCGCGACCGGCGGTCGACGCCGGCTGGGCGGTGACGCTACCGGCGGCGGACGCCGGACGCGTCACCGCCGGTCGGCCTGGGTCACTGACGGGTGTCCATCGAAGTCTGCAGCGCGCGGCGCATCTGCTCGCGGGCCTCGTCGGTGGTCTCGGGCTTGGGCTTGCTCGGCATGGTGGTGGTCCCCTTCCAGGGCGCGGGCAGCCGCCGACGCGACGGCGGCCCTCACGGGCGGTGTGCTGAACGCCCGGCAGCGGTCCGGGGTCACCGGAGCGGCTGGTGGGCAGCGTGTGAGCCCGGGTCGGTCCGACCCTGGAGGGAGGCGTTGCCGGGTGTGGCCCCGCCGCCCACGACCGGCACCGCCACACGGCGCCGGCCGATTCCCAAGTTATCGTTCAGGTCCACATGCTGCCCACGGTTCCCGCGATCTGGACTCACATTGGTCCGTCGGGCCGTCCCGGTTCGCAGGCCGGCGGAGGGAGGCCGGCGGTCAGCGGGCCAGGAAGTGCCAGCCGAGCCACCACCAGAAGCCGAAGAGCCCGATCCGGCCGACGGGCACCGACCCCACCTCGTAGCGCATCACGTACGCGCAGACCTCGCCGAGCGTCGGGATCCGGGAACCCTCGCGCCGGGCCGCCCACTCGACGGCGGCGAAGAGCACCAGCGCCGCCAGGAAACCGCCGATCGCCATCGCCCGCATCATCGCCGCACCAACCCCCAGAACGCGGACAGCCAGGCCAGCCAGGCGGCCGACCGGACCAGCCGGTCCTCCAGCATCGGATCCGCCAGCCGGGAGAAGGTGGGGAAGTCGTCCCCGACCGCCAGCACGAACGTGGCCCCCTCGAAGACGCCGAAGACCACCACCGGAAGGGCCCACCAGGCCGCCGGGGCGCCGAGCCGGCGCGGGGCGGGGCGCCGGGGCACCCGGTTGCTCAGGCCCAGCCAGATCAACACGCCGCCGGTGCCGAGGGTCCAGAGGTTGGCCTCCGTCGAGAACGACGGGAACCGGCCGCCGACCAGCGAGAGGCAGACGAGCACCGGCACGGTGACGGCGGGACGGTCCCAGGCGCGGGGCGCCTCGACGGTGAGGTCGTGGGGCTGCTCCATCCCGCGATTCTCCCCGGACTCGCCGAGCCCCGGAAGACGGACACTCCCCGGAGCTGACCCTGATCTTCCTGTGCGGGCCCGCCGGTCAGCGCCGGTCGGGCCCGGTCAGCGCGCCGTCGAGCTCCGCGCGGATCCGGTCGACGACCTCGTCGACCGTCCCCCGCCCGGTGAATCCGGCGGCGAAACGGTGCCCGCCGCCGCCCAGCGCGACCGCCACCCGGCTGACGTCCACCGCGCCCTTGCTGCGCATCGACACGGCCCAGTCGCCGGTCGCGGTCTGCTTGACCACACAGCTCACGTCGGCCTCGGCGGTGCACCGCACCGAGTCGATCAGCGCCTCCAGCACGTACGCCGGCTGGCCGTGCCGGGCCAGGTCGTCCTGCGTGGCGTACGTCCAGACCAGGCCGTGCCCGACGGCCGCGGCCGGCTCCAGGCGCGCCCGGCCGAGCACCTCGCCGAAGAGGCGGACGGCGCCGAACGGCCGGGTGTCGAAGATCCGGCGGGAGATGTCACCGGGGCGGATGCCGGTGGCGATCAGGCGGGCCGCGAGCTGGTGCACCGCCGGCGTGGTCGCCTCGAACCGGAACGAGCCGGTGTCGGTGCTCAGGGCGACGTAGAGGCACTCCGCGATCTCCGCGTCCAGCGCGACGCCGAGCCGGGCGAGCAGCCCCTCGGCGACCACCGAGGTGGCCGCCGCGTGCGGGTCCACCAGGTTGACCCGGCCGAAGCGGGTGTTCGACGCGTGGTGGTCGAGCACCAGCGCGCCGCCGGCCGCGCCCAGCCGGTCGACCAACTCGCCGAGCCGGGACTCGCTGGCCGCGTCGAAGCAGACGACCAGATCCGGGTCCGGGTACGCCTCGGTCGCCGGCACGAGCAGGTCGAGCCCGGGCAGGCCGCGAAACGGCTCGGGCACCTCCGGCGGGCCGGGGAAGGTCGCCTGCATCCGCCGTACGCCCAGCCGGCGCAGCCCGAGCCCGAAGCCGAGCATGCTGCCCAGCGCGTCGCCGTCCGGGTTGACGTGGCAGATCAGCAGCACCCGCCCGTCCGGCGGCAGCCCCCGCACCGCCGCGACGGCCGCCGCCCAGTCCGCCTCGGCGGGGCCGGAGTCGGCCGGTGACGTCGCCTCGGCGAGGGCGCCACCGGCCGGACCGCCGGACGGTTCGGTCACCGCTGGTCCCCGCCCCGGGGCGGAGTCTCGTCCTCGTCCTCGTCGTGGGACTCGTCCTCGGAGTCCAGCCGGTACGGCTGGGCCTCGCCCGCGTACTCGGCCCTGGCGGCGAGCCGCTGCACCTCGGCGTCGGCGGTGCGGGCCTGGGCGAGCAGGTCGTCGATGTGCTTGACCTGGTCCTGGACGTCGTCGAGGACGAAGGTCAGCGTCGGCGAGTGCCGCAGGCCGAGCGCCTTGCCGACGGTGCTGCGCAGCATGCCCTTGGCGCTCTCCAGCGCCGCGGCGGTGCCGGACTGGGCCGCCGCGTCGCCGAGCACCGTGTAGAAGACGGTCGCGTCGCGCAGGTCAGCGGTGATCCGGGCGTCGGTAATGGTGATCATGCCGAGCCGGGGGTCCTTGATCTGGCTGCGCACCACCGACGCGACCAGTTCACGCACCCGCTCCGCGTGCCGGCGTACCTTGGCCGGATCCGACATTTCGCCACCTCCACGGCGTCCCGTTCCCGGCCGTCACCGCGACGCGGAGCGCCCCGGAGCCGACCGGCCAACATCTCGAACACTACCCGCGCGGCGACCGCCGCCGCGCGTCGCCGGCGGTGCGCCGGCCCCGGCCCGACGCCGGCACACCCGCACCGCCGGGATCGTCGCCGCCCGCCGCGCGCACCCGCGCCGCCGGACGTTTCACCGCCCGCCGGACGCGCGCACCCGCGCCGGCGTCAGTCCTCCTCGCCGTAGAGCCGCCGGCGCACCGAGAGCAACTCGGCCTCCGGTCGGCCGGCCACCAGGCGCTCGCAGGAGTCCAGCACCTCGCGGACGTGCGACGCCTCGGCGGCCACCACGGCCACGGCTATCTCGGCCCGACCGTGCAGGTCGAGCGCCCCGACCTCGGCGGCCGAGACCTCGAAGCGGCGCAGGGCCGCCACGATCGGGCGTACGTATGATCTCTTGGCCTTGAGCGACCGGGAGTCGCCCGGCAGCAGCAGGTCGAAGACCGCGGTTCCGGTGAACATCGCCCCGGACGATACCCGGACGCACCCCCACATGATCAAGGGGTTTACGCCTTTCGGCGTAAACCCCTTGATCAGTGGTTCACCGGATCAGGCGCGAGCCTTCTCCCGCATCTCGAAGGTCTCGATGATGTCGCCGACCTGGACGTTGTTGTAACCACCCAGGGTCAGACCACACTCGAAGCCCTCGCGCACCTCCGTGGCGTCGTCCTTGAACCGCTTGAGCGAGCTGATGGTGAGGTTGTCCGCCACCACCGAGCCGTCGCGCAGCAGGCGCGCCTTGGCGTTGCGCCGGATGATGCCCGACCGGACGATGCAACCGGAGATGTTGCCGACCTTGGACGAGCGGAAGACGTCGCGGATCTCCGCGGTGCCCAGCTCGACCTCCTCGTACTCCGGCTTGAGCAGCCCCTTGAGGGCGGCGTCGATCTCCTCGATGGCCTGGTAGATGACGGTGTAGTACCGGATCTCCACGCCCTCGCGGTCGGCCATCTCGCGGACCTTGTTGGAGGCCCGCACGTTGAAGCCGATGATCGTGACCGCCTCGGACGAGGCGCTCGCGAGCATGACGTCGCTCTCGGTGATCGCACCCACGCCCCGGTGGATGATCCTGAGCTGGACCTCCTCCGGGATGTCGAGGTTGAACAGCGCGTCCTCGAGGGCCTCCACGGAACCGGAGACGTCGCCCTTGAGCACCAGGTTGAGCGAGGTCTTCTCGCCCTCCTTGAGCTGCTCCATGAGCGTCTCGAGGGTGGCCCGGCCACGGGAGTTGGCGAACGCCGCCGCCCGCCGCCGCGCCTGCCGCTGCTCGGCGATCTGGCGCACCGTGCGGTCGTCCTCGGCCGCCAGGAAGGTGTCGCCCGCACCCGGCACCGCGGTCAGACCGAGCACCAGGACCGGACGGGCCGGACCCGCCTCGGCGACCTGGTTGCCGTTCTCGTCGAGCATCGCCCGGACCCGGCCGTGCGCCCCACCGGCGACGATCGAGTCGCCCGCCCGCAGGGTGCCCTTCTGCACCAGCACCGTCGCCACCGCACCGCGGCCCTTGTCCAGGTGCGCCTCGATGGCCACACCCTGCGCCGGCCCGTCGATCGGAGCGGTCAGCTCCAGCGACGCGTCGGCGGTCAGCAGGACCGCCTCGAGCAGGTCGTCGATGCCGATGCCGGGCTTCGCCGCCACGTTGACGAACATCGTGTCGCCGCCGTACTCCTCGGCGACCAGCCCGTACTCGGTCAGCTGCTGGCGGACCTTGTCCGGGTTGGCCTCCGGCTTGTCGACCTTGTTGACCGCCACCACGATCGGCACGTCGGCCGCCTTGGCGTGGTTCAACGCCTCGATCGTCTGCGGCATCACGCCGTCGTCGGCCGCCACCACCAGCACCACGATGTCGGTCACCTGGGCACCACGGGCACGCATGGCGGTGAACGCCTCGTGACCCGGGGTGTCGATGAAGGTCACCGCCCGGTCCTCGCCCTCGTGCGGGACGTGGACCTGGTACGCGCCGATGTGCTGGGTGATGCCACCCGCCTCGCCGGCCACGACGTTCGCCTTGCGGATCGCGTCGAGCAGCTTGGTCTTACCGTGGTCGACGTGACCCATGACGGTCACGACCGGCGCACGGCTGACCAGGCGGTCCTCCGCGACCTCGGCGTCGAGGTCGATGTTGAACTGCGCGAGCAGCTCGCGGTCCTCGTCCTCCGGGCTGACGATCTGCACGTTGAAGCCGAGGTGCTCACCCAGCAGCTGCAGGGTGTCGTCGGAGCACGACTGGGTCGCGGTGACCATCTCGCCCAGGTTGAACATCTCCTGGACCAGCGAACCCGGGTTGGCGTTGATCTTGTCGGCGAAGTCCGACAGCGAGGCGCCACGGGAGAGCCTGATGACCTGACCCTGACCCCGGGGGGCACCCGAGCTCATGGTCGGGGCCGACAGGTTGTCGAACTCCTGTCTGCGCTGCTTCTTGGACTTGCGACCACGGGTCGGCCGGCCACCCGGACGCCCGAAGGCACCCGCGGCGCCACCGCCACGGCCACGGCCGCCGCCACCGGGACGACCACCGCCACCGGCCGGGGCACCCGGACGGAAACCGCCGCCGGGAGCACCGCCGCCGCCACCACCGGGGCCACCACGGTAGCCACCGCCACCGCCGCCACCACCGGGACCGCCGCGGAAGCCACCGCCACCGCCGCCGCCACCGGGACGGAAGCCGCCGCCACCGGGACGACCCGCGCCGCCGCCGGGGCCGCCACGCCCGCCACCGGGACCGCCGGGGCGACCCGTGGTGGGCCGCTGGCTCGGCATGGAGGCCGGGCTGGGCCGGGGCGGCATGGAGGCCGGGCTCGGCCGCGGCGGCATGCCCGCCGGGCTGGGCCGGGGACCGCCGGCACCGGCGGCCGGCGGCCGCTGCTGCTGCTGACCGCCCTGGATGCCGAACGGGTTGTTGCCGGCGCCGCGCGCCGGCGGACGACCACCCGGCCGGGCACCCGGGCCCGGCTGCGGGGCGCCGGGACGACCCGCGGCCGGGGAACCCGGACGGGGCGGCACGGCGTTCGGGCCGGGACGCGGACCCGGACGGGGACCACCCTCGGTCGGGGGCTCCCGTCGGACGTTCTCCCGCTGCTGCTGGCGGGCGGCCTGCGCGGCCTTGACCGCGGCCTCCTGCTCAGCCTTCAGCGCGGCGGCGCGCGCCTCGGCGGCCGCCACCTCGATGTCGTGCGCGCTCGCCGGCTTGGCGACCGGGGTCGCCGGCTGCGGCGGGCCGGGGACCGGGCCCTTGGGCTTCGGTCCAGGGGTCGGCGCGGCCGGCCGCCGCGGCGGCATCGGCTTGGCCGAGACCCGGGGGGCACCCGGGGTCGGGGACGGCGTCGGGGTCGGTGCCGGGCTCGGGGCAGCCGCCGGAGGGGCGGCCGGCGCCGAGGACCCACCGGCGGACGCGACGAATGCGCCACGCAGACGTCGGGCGACGGGCGCCTCGACGGTGCTGGACGCGGACTTCACGAACTCGCCCATCTCCTTGAGCTTGGCGAGAACGGTCTTGCTTTCGACCCCGAGCTCTTTCGCAAGCTCGTGTACGCGGGCCTTACCTGCCACTGCACTCCTCACTCCGAGGTCGTGCGGGCAGCACCCGCAGCGACCTCACTCGTGCACTTGAAGCCTGGTCATTTCAGGGACTTCATCGTGTGCTCATGTCGGTCGTCCTACCTTGCTAGCGACCCTCGCCCGGTCGGGCTGACCGGACGTAGTGGTTGGCGCATCGACGTGCTCCGCGAGCTCACCGTGGTCGAGGACCCCGGTGACGCGCAGCGCCCGCCCGAAGGCGCGCCGCCGCACCGCTTGCGCGAAGCAGGCCGGATCCGGGTGCATGTTCGCTCCCCGACCCGGCAGCCTGCGGGCCGGATCGGGCCGGAGGCTGTGACCAGCCTCGTCGCCGACCGCGACGATCCGCAGCAATTCGCTGGCCGGCGCACGTCGCCGGCAACCCACACAAGTGCGCTCCGGCAGCGCGCGTCGTACCACTGGAGAAAGTCTACCCCTAGGCGCCCGAGATCGCGCTGCCCGGCTCCGGGACGTGATCAGCCCCGCTCCGGCCGCTCGCCCCGGCCTGCTCCGCGTCGGACCGGATGTCGATCCGCCAACCGGTCAGCCGGGCAGCAAGCCGGGCATTCTGCCCCTCCCTGCCGATGGCGAGGGAGAGCTGGAAGTCCGGCACCGTCACCCTGGCCGTCCGGGTGGCCAGGTCGACCACCTCGACCCGCAGCGCCTTGGCCGGCGACAACGCGTTGCCGACGAAGGTCGCCGGGTCGTCCGACCAGTCGATGATGTCGATCTTCTCGCCGTGCAGCTCGCTCATCACCGCGCGGACCCGCTGGCCCATCGGGCCGATGCAGGCCCCCTTGGCGTTCACGCCCTGGGCGGTGGAGCGGACCGCGATCTTCGTACGGTGACCCGCCTCACGCGCGATCGCGCCGATCTCGACCGTGCCGTCGGCGATCTCCGGCACCTCGAGCGCGAAGAGCTTCTTGACCAGCGCCGGGTGGGAGCGGGACAGGGTGATCTGCGGGCCGCGCATCCCCTTTGCCACGTGCACCACCACGCAGCGGATCCGCTCGCCGTGGACGTACCGCTCGCCGGGCACCTGCTCCGACTGCGGCAGGACGCCCTCCAGCTTGCCCAGGTCGACGGTGACGATGCCCTTCTCCGCCCGCGCCTCGTGCGCCTGCACCACGCCGGTGACCAGGTCGCCGTCGCGGCCGACGTACTCGCCGAAGTGCACCTCGTCGGTGGCCTCCCGCAGCCGCTGGAGGATCACCTGCTTGGCGGTCATGGCGGCGATCCGGCCGAAGTCGTGCGGGGTGTCGTCCCACTCCCGCACCACCGTGCCGTCGTCGTCCAGCTCCTGCGCGTAGACCAGGGCCGCGCCGGACTTGCGGTCGATCTCCACCCGGGCGTGCGGTTCCGCCCCCTCGGTGTGCCGGTAGGCCGTCAGCAGCGCGGTCTCGATCGCCGCGAGGATCGTGTCGAACGGGATCTCCCGCTCGCGCTCGAGTGCGCGCAGCGCCGCGAGGTCGATGTTCACCTCTCCTCGTCCTCCACATCATCTTCGTCGTCGAAGTCGTCGGTGTCGTCCATGTCGTCGGGTTCGTCCGTCTCCTCGATCTCGTCGAGGCGGTTGAACTCGACCTGCACCCGGCCGGGGCCGAGCTCGGCGTAGGTCCACGCGGCGCGGCCGGTGTCGGTCTCCAGCACCACGCGTTCGTCGTCGGCCTCGACCACCCGGCCGGTGACCTGCCGGTCGCCGGCGGGCTGCCCGGCACGCTGCCCGGGCGGAGCGCCCGCGCCGCGGGCGGTCACCTTGACCAGCCGCCCGACGTTGCGCCGCCAGTGCCGGGGCAGGGTCAGCGGCCGGTCCACGCCCGGGGAGCTGACCTCCAGCTGGTATTCCCCGGCGACGATGTCACCCCCGGACTCCTCGGCCGCGTCGAGGGCCGCGGAGACGGCCCGGGAGACCTCGGCGACGGCGTCCAGGTTGATCCCGCCGTCGGCGTCCACGATCACCCGCACCACGTGCCGGCGGCCGGCCCGGGAGACGGTGAGCTCCTCCAGGTCGTAGCCGGCGCCGGCGACCACCGGCTCGATGACCTCACGCAGCCGGGCCCGCCGAGCGGCCAGGTCGCCGCGCGGGCCGGCGGCGCGTTCCCCGCCCCGGGGGGCGTCGGCGCGCCGGGGTCTGCCCGCCGGACCCGTCGACCTCGTGGCACGGCCACGCTGCGTCATCTCCGCACCCTTCTCGTGATCGACGGCGCCCCGATCGGTCGCCATGCCGGCACGCCACCGGAGCTGACGCGCCGGTGGCTGCGCAGAGCGTAACGCGCCTGCCGGGCACCGGACCGGGCGGCGCACCGACGCCGGTGGCCCACGTACGGCCGGTGATGGTGTTGACTTGTCCGGTGGCGACGGGCAGAACGACACAACGTGGCGGAGCAACCGGGCATTCCCGGCGAACGGTGCTGCGCGCCGGGGCACTCCTGGCACTCGGCGGCGCGACGGCGCCGCTGACCGGCTGTGATCTTCTCGACCGCGACGACGATCCCAGTCCCGGGCCCGACCCGCTCACGCCGCTGCTCGACGAGGCGCTCCGGCTCGCCGCCGGGCACCGCGACGCCGCCGCGGCGCACCCCGCGCTGGCCGGCCTGCTCACCCCGATCGCCGAGGCGCACGGCGCGCACGCGGCCGAGTTGGCCCGGGTGATCGGCGTGCCGCTGCCCTCGGCGCCCGCCGCGGCCACCCCCGCCCCGGCGGCCGACCCGGCCGCCGCCCGGGCCGCGCTGCGGGAGCGCGAGCGCACCGGCCGGGAGACGGCGACCAGTGCCTGCGCGGCGGCGCCGGCGGAGCGGGCCGCCCTGCTCGCCTCGATCGCCGCCGCCCGGGCCACGCACGTGGAGGCACTGAAGTGACCGCACCGACACCGACACCGACCGGGCCGGCCGGGGCGCTGGGCGCGGCGCTCACCGCCGAGTACGCGGCGATCTGGGCCTACGGCCCCATCGGGGTACGCCTCACCGGCGCGGCCCGGACCGCCGCCCGCGAGGCGGAGGCCGCGCACCGGCGCCGCCGCGACGACCTGGTGATGCAGCTCAGCGCGGGCGGCGGCGCCGTCCCGGCCGACCGGGCGGGCTACGCCCTGCCGTTCCCGGTGACCGACCGGGAGAGCGCGCTGCGGCTGGCCGTCGAGGTGGAGGAGCGCACCGCGGCGTTCTGGCGGGCGGCGGTGCCCGCCACCACCGGCGCCGACCGCGACCGGGCGCTGGCCGCCCTGGTCGAGTACGCCCTGCGGGCGACCCGCTGGCGCCGGACGGCCGGGATCACCCCGCTGACCGTGCCGTTCCCCGGCCGGCCCGCCTGACCGCCGCTGCCGGCGGTGACGCTCCGGTTGCGGGTCGCATACCAGGTATGCATACTCCGGAGCCATGTCCATCCGTCACGGGCTGCTCGCCCTTCTCGAACGCGGCCAGATGTACGGCTACCAGCTCCGCGCCGCGTTCGAGGAGTCGACCGGCTCGACCTGGCCGCTGAACATCGGGCAGGTCTACACCACCCTGTCCCGCCTGGAGCGGGACGGGCTGGTCCGCTCGCTCCCCGAGAGCGAGGCCGGGCAGCGCCCGTACGAGATCACCGACGCCGGGCGGACGGACCTGGCGTTGTGGTTCGCCACCCCGATCAGCCGCACCGACCGGCCCCGCGACGAGCTGGCGATCAAGCTGGCCCTCGCGCTGACCACGCCCGGCGTCGACGTGCGCTCGGTGGTGCAGACCCAGCGCAGCGCGACCATGCGGACGCTGCAGGAGTTGACCCGGTTGAAGTACGCCAGCGACCGCCCGGAGGACCTGCCGTGGCGGCTGGTGCTGGACGCCATGGTCTTCCAGGCCGAGGCCGAGGTGCGCTGGCTGGACCACTGCGAGACGAGCCTGGTGCGCTACCGTCCGACGGGGCCCGGCCGCGCGCCGACGACGCCCGCCGAGGCGGTGGACCGGGCGGACGAGGAGGCGCGACGGTGAGCGTGGGCAGCGGGCCGACGGGCGGCAGCCCGGCCCCGGCCGTGCTCGACGTGCGCGACGTGCACCGCACCCACGGCACCGGGCCGGCGGCGGTGCACGCGCTGCGCGGCGTGAGCCTCGCCGTCCACCCGGGCGAGCTCGTCGCGGTGATGGGGCCCTCCGGCTCCGGAAAGTCCACCCTGCTGGCCCTCGCCGGCGGGCTGGACGCCCCGACCGCCGGGGAGGTGCTCGTCGAGGGCGAGCACCTCGGCGCCCTGGACCGGCGCCGCCTCGCCCAGGTGCGTCGCCGCCGGATCGGCTACATCTTCCAGGACCTGAACCTGCTCGGCAGCCTCACCGCCGTGGAGAACGTCGCGCTCCCCCTGGAACTCGACGGGACCGGCGTCCGGCGGGCGCGCCGGCTGGCGCTGGACGCGCTGGCCGAGGTGGGCCTGCCGGAACTGGGCGACCGGTTCCCCGACCAGCTCTCCGGCGGCCAGCAGCAGCGGGTGGCGATCGCCCGCGCGCTGGTCGGCGAGCGCCGGCTGGTGCTCGCCGACGAGCCCACCGGGGCGCTGGACTCGCAGACCGGCGAGGCGGTGCTGCACCTGCTTCGCCGGCGGGTCGACGCCGGGGCCGCCGCGGTCCTGGTCACCCACGAGGCGCGGCACGCCGCCTGGGCCGACCGCGTGATCTTCCTCCGCGACGGGGTGCTGGTCGACTCGACGGCCCCGCTGGGCAGCGCGGAGCAGCTGTTGACCGGCAGCGGTCGGTGACGGCGGGCCGGGGCGGCCGGCTCGCGGGCGCCGTCGGCTCCTGGTGGGTGGCGCTGCGGATCGCCCGCCGGGAGGCCCGACGGGCGCGGGGGCGTACGGCGCTGGTGCTCGCGATGATCACGCTGCCGGTGCTGGTGCTGACCTTCACCGCGGTGAGCTTGGACATGTCCGAGCTGACCCGGGCCGAGCGGACCGAGCGACAGCTCGGTGTCGCCGACGCGGAACTGCTCTGGGTGGCGCGCGGGCCGGTCACCCAGGACTCCTGGGGCGACGGCTGGGTGTCCGACCACGACGCGACCCCGCCGGCCGGACGGGTCACCGCCGAACAGGTCACCGCTCTGCTGCCGGCCGGGAGCCGGGTCGTCCCGCTGCGCCGCTGGGTGAGCTTCGACGCCCGGGTCGGTGACCGGGTCGACCGGGACGTCACCGGCCGCGCCGTGGACCTCGCGGACCCGCTCGGCCGGGGGCTGGCCCGGTTCCGTTCCGGCCGGGCGCCGGCCGGGCCGGACGAGATCGCGGTGAGCCCCGCCGCGCTGCGCCGACTCGACGTCCGTCCCGGTGGCACCGTCACCTCCGGGGACGGCTCCCGCTCGTGGCGGGTGGTCGGGGTGGTCGAGTACCCGGACGACCTGGGACCGGTCGTCACGCTGCACCCGGCGACCGCTGGCCCGGCGGACGCCGAGCCGGACATGACCTGGCTGGTGGACCTGCCCGGGACGGTGGACGAGGCACTGTTCCGCCGGCTCAACGACCACGGCGTCGTGGTCCACGCCCGCACCTCCGCCCCGCCCTCGGGGGTGGACGTCGTCGGGCCCGAACCGTTCTCCTCGGTCGACGTCGAGGGGATGAGCGTCTCGGTACTCGTCGGCGGGCTGGGGCTGCTGGAGGTGGTGCTGCTCGTCGGCCCGGCCTTCGCGGTCGGCGTACGGCGGCGGCGCCGGGACCTCGCGTTGGTCGCGGTGGCGGGCGGCGACGACGCCCACCTGCGCCGCATCGTGCTGGCCGACGGCGTGGTGCTGGGCGCCCTCGGGGCGGCCACCGGGCTCACGCTCGGCGTCGCCGTCGCGTTCGCCGCGCGGCCGCTGGTCGAGCAGCACCTCTACGGCGCGCGCTTCGGCGGGTACCGCTGCTGGCCGGAGGCCCTGGCGGCGGTCGCGGCCGTCGCGGTGCTGTCCGGCGTGCTGGCCGCGCTGGCCCCGGCCTGGGC
>NZ_JBFAVI010000050.1:0-40208 GCF_040679695.1 Micromonospora sp. NPDC052213 | reverse complement strand
CGTCGGGCAGGGCCACCTCGGCGTACACCTCGCCGTCGCCGGCCCACACCCGCCGCAACCCCTGGAACACCGGCCCGTACGACAGCCCGTGCTCCGCGAAGGCCGGATACCAGCCGGCCAGTTCCACCTCGGACGCCCCGGCCGGCGGCCAGGCACCGACGGTCGGCTCCTCGACGGCGGCGGGCTCCAGCACACCCTCGGCGTGCCGGACCCACTCCGCCTCGACGTCCTCCTCCGGCTGCGAGTGCACCGTCACCTGGCGCGCCCCGGACTCCTCCGCCGCGCCGACGCGCACCTGCACCCGCACCGCACCGGACGCCGGCAACGCCAGCGGCGCCGAGACGGTCAGCTCCCGTACCCGCGACGAACCCACCTCGTCGCCGGCCCGCACCACCAACTCCACCAGAGCCGTGCCCGGCACCACCACCGCACCCGACACCACGTGATCGCCCAACCACGGATGCGACGACAACGCCAACCGACCCGTCAACACCACCTCGTCGTCACCCGCCAGACGCACCGCCGCACCCAGCAGCGGATGACCGGCAACCCCAAGACCCGCACCGGAGACGTCACCGACCCGCCACGACCCCACCTCGGGCCAGAACCGCTCCCGCTGGAACGCGTACGTCGGCAGGTCCACCCACGCCGCAGAGGTGTCGGCGAACCACGCCTGCCAGGTGACGGGGACGCCGTGGACGTGCAGGTCGCCGAGGGCGGCGAGCAGGGCGTGCGCCTCGGGCCGGTCCTTGCGCTGGGCGGCGACGGCGAGCACGTCGTCGTCGCCGGGCAGGATGTCGCCGGTCAGCGCGGTGAGGACGCTCTGCGGGCCGATCTCCAGGAACGTGTCGGCGCCGGCCGCGCGCAGGGCGGCGGTCCCGTCGGCGTACCGGACGGCCTCGCGGACGTGCCGGACCCAGTAGTCGGCGGTGCGGATCTCCTCGGGGTCCGCGAGGGCTCCGGTCAGGTTGGACACGATCGGCAGCGTCGGGGCGGAGAACGTCAGCTTGCCGAGGATGCGGCGGAACGTCGCCAGCATCGGCTCCATCAGCGGGCTGTGGAACGCGTGGCTGACCGTCAGCCGCCGCGTCCGGACGCCCCGCTCCCGCCAGGCCCGCTCCACCTCGTCCAGGGCCTCCACCGCACCCGAGACGACGACGGAGGACGGGCCGTTGACCGCCGCGATGCCCAGCCGGTCGGTCAGCCCGTCCAGCGAGGCCAGCACCTCGGCCTCGGGCGCGTTCACCGCCAGCATCCCGCCGCCGGCCGGCAACGCCTGCATCAGCTTGCCGCGGGCCGCGACCAGGGCGCACGCGTCCTTCAGCGGCAGCACCCCGGCCACGTACGCGGCCGTGATCTCCCCGACCGAGTGGCCGCCCACGAAGTCCGGCACGACCCCGAACGACTCCACGAGGCGGAACAGCGCCACCTCGACGGCGAACAGCCCGGCCTGGGTGAACACGGTCTGGTCCAGCAGGCCCGCCTCCGGCGAGCCGTCGGGCGCGAACAGGACCTCGCGAAGCGGCTGCGGCAACACCCGGTCCAGGTGCCCGCACACCTCGTCCAGCGCCGACGCGAAGACGGGGAAGGCCTCGTACAGCTCGCGGCCCATCCCGGCGCGCTGCGCGCCCTGACCGGAGAACAGCACCGCGAGCGAGCCCCGGTCCCCGGCCTGCCCGGCGACCACCGCGCCGGACGGCTCACCGGCCGCCAGGGCGCGCAGCCCGGCCAGCAGGTCGTCCCGGCCCGCGGCGGCGACCACGGCCCGGTGGTCCAGGGCCGCCCGGGCGACCACCGACGAGAAGGCCACGTCGAGCGGGCGCAGGTCCGGGTCGGCCGCGAGCGCGGCCGCCCACCGCTCGGCCTGGGCCGGCAGGGCGGTGGCCTGGGCGGCCGAGAGCAGCACCGGAACCACCGGGAGCGCGCGGGGGGCGGGCTCGGCGGCCGGCTCGGCCGTGGGCTCGGGCGCCTGCTCCAGGATGAGGTGGGCGTTGGTGCCACTCATGCCGAACGAGGAGACCCCGGCCCGCCGGGGCCGGTCGTCCGCGTCGGCCCACGGCCGCGCCTCGGTGAGCAGCGAGACGGCGCCGGCCGACCAGTCGATGTGCGGGGACGCGGTCTCGACGTGCAGGGTCGCGGGGAGCAGCCCGTGCCGCATCGCCTGCACCATCTTGATGACCCCGGCGACGCCGGCGGCGGCCTGGGTGTGCCCGATGTTCGACTTCAGCGAACCGAGCCACAGTGGGCGGTCGGTGGGTCGGTCCTGCCCGTACGTCGCGAGCAGCGCCTGCGCCTCGATCGGGTCTCCGAGCCGGGTGCCGGTGCCGTGCGCCTCGACGGCGTCGACGTCGGCGGGGGCGAGGCGGGCGTTCTCCAGGGCTTGGCGGATGACGCGCTGCTGGGCGGGGCCGTTGGGGGCGGTGAGGCCGCTGCTGGCGCCGTCCTGGTTGACGGCGCTGCCCCGGATGACGGCGAGGATGCGCCGCCCGTTGCGCTGGGCGTCGGAGAGCCGCTCGACGAGCAGCATGCCGACGCCCTCGGACCAGCCGGTGCCGTCGGCGTCGGCGGAGAACGCCTTGCAGCGCCCGTCGGAGGCGAGGCCGCGCTGCCGGGAGAACTCGATGAAGCCGCCGGGGGTGGCCATGACACTGACGCCGCCGGCGACGGCGAGGCCGCACTCGCCGTCGCGCAGGGCCTGGCTGGCCAGGTGCAGGGCGACCAGGGACGAGGAGCAGGCGGTGTCGATGGTGACGGCCGGCCCTTCGAGGCCGAACGAGTAGGCGAGCCGGCCGGAGATGACGCTGGCGGCGGTGCCGGTGAGCACGTACCCCTCGGCGCCCTCGGGAAGGCGGCGGAGCACCGTGGCGTAGTCCTGGCCGGCGGTGCCGACGAAGACGCCGGTCCGGCTGCCGCGCAGCGAGTTCGCGTCGATGCCGGCGCGCTCGAACACCTCCCAGGTGGTCTCCAGCAGCAGGCGCTGCTGCGGGTCCATGGCGAGGGCCTCGCGCGGGGAGATGCCGAACAGCGTCGGGTCGAAGTGGCCGGCGTCGCGCAGGAAGCCGCCCCGGTCGCTGTACGAGGTGCCGGGGTGGTCGGGGTCCGGGTGGTACAGCGCCGCCAGGTCCCAGCCGCGGTCGTCGGGGAACGTCCCGGTCGCGTCCGCGCCGGCGGCCACCAGGTCCCACAGTTCCTCGGGTGAGCCCACCCCGCCGGGGAACCGGCACGCCATGCCCACGATGGCGATCGGCTCCGGCTCGGAGCTCTCCAGTTCCCGCAGGCGCCGGTGCGCCTGGCGGAGCTCGGTGGTCACCCACTTCAGGTGTTCGAGGAGCTTTTCGTCGTCCGCCATGACCCACCCGCCCGGAGCTTGCTACCGATCAATTCCGCCGAACATTGAGCAAGCCATCGATTCGACTCGGCGTAATTGACCGGAGAGGACCGATGGCGAGAGAACCACCTAGCGCTTCAATGTGTTTCCTCACCGCTGATCACGCGCACGCCACCGCACCGTCCGACCCCGCAATGCCGGCACCTGACCGCCACCGTGTGTGGACGGTACTGAGCGCTGATCTGCGGCCCAACCCCTACGGACCCCTCATTCAGCCGGGCGTGCGGGCCGCCGGACGAACCGAATAAGCGCAGGCCGGAGTGGGTCGCGGCGACGCGCGGCGACGCCCGCCGGAGGGGTGGTCAGGCGGGGCGCCGGGCGGGGGCCGGCAGGATCGACCGGAGTTGTCCCGGCGGGTTGGCGCGGCGTCGCCACTCGCGCGGGTAGCCGACGGAGACCTCCTCGAACCGGATCCCGTCGTACCAGGTGGTGCGGGGGATGTGCAGGTGGCCGTAGACGGCGACGCGGGTGTCGTAGCGCAGGTGCCAGTCCGCGGTGAGGTCGGTGCCGCACCACTGGGCGAACTCGGGGTAGCGCAGGATGCGGGTCGGCTCGCGGACCAGCGGGTAGTGGTTGACCAGGACGGTGGGCAGCCCGCCGCGTTCCGCGTCGAGCCGCCGCTCGGTCTGGATCACCCGCGCCCGGCACCAGGCGTCCCGGCTCGGGTACGGGTCCGGGTGCAGCAGGATCTCGTCGGTGCAGACGACGCCCGTCTCGTGCGCCCGGGCGAGGGCCTGCTCCCGGGTGTACGTGCCGGGGGGCCGCCACGTGTAGTCGTACCCGACGAAGAGCGGGACGATCAGGACGGGGTCGCCGTCGGCGTCCCACACCGGGTACGGATCCTCGGGGGTGACCACGCCGAGGCGGCGGCACAGCTCCACGAGGTGTCGGTAGCGGGCCTCGCCGCGCAGCTGGTTCGGGTCGTCGCGGGGCGTCCACAGCTCGTGGTTGCCGGGCGCCCAGACCACCTTGGCGAAGCGGTCCCGGAGCAGGCCGAGCGCCCACTCGATGTCGGCGACGAACTCGCCGACGTCGCCGGCGACGATCAGCCAGTCGTCGTCGCTGTTCGGGCGCATGGCCTCGACGAGCGCGCGGTTCTCCGCGTACACGACGTGCAGGTCGCTGATCGCGAGTAGCTGGCGGCCGTGGGAGCCGGTCACACGGAACCTCCCGTCCCTCCGGGCACCCGCGTGCACCCCCACCGCCCGTCCGCGCGCACCGGCGCGGGACGGCATCCGCCTGTCGGGCTCCGACCCTACGGAGCCCGACAGGCGGCGCACACCCCTAGATGCGACCGGCCCACCCCTAGGCGGGCGACGGTCAGGACTTGCCGAACTCCCGCTGGATGATGTCGAAGATGTCGTCCTCGCTCGCGTCCGCCAGGTCTTCCGCCAGGTCGTCGGCCGGGTCGCTCGCGGGCGCCGGCCGGCTGACGGCCCGCCACCGGGAGAGCAGGTCCTCCAGCCGGCGGGTGATCTCCGCGTCGTCGCGCTGCTCCGCCGGGGCCGTGCGCAGCAGTTGGTCCAGCCGATCGATCTCGGCGACGACCGGGGTGGCCGGGGCAGCGGCGGGGGCCAGCTCGGCGCGCAGGTGGTCGGCGAGGGCCGCCGGCGTCGGGTGGTCGAAGACGAGGGTGGTGGGCAGGGCGAGGCCGGTCTCGGCGGTGAGCCGGTTACGCAGCTCGACGGCGGTGAGCGAGTCGAAGCCGAGTTCCAGGAAGCCCCGCCCGGCGCGGATCGCGGCCGGGGTGCGGTGGCCGAGGACCGTGGCCGCGCTGTGGCGTACGAGGTCGAGCAGGATGCGCTCCCGCTCGGCCGCGCCTGCGGCGGCCAACCGGTCGCGCAGCGCCTGCGGCGCGCCCGCGTCCGACGGCGGGGTCTCCTGCCGGTCGGTCGTCCGGGCCTCGGGGATGCCGCCCAGCAGTGGGCTGGGGCGCAGTGCGGTGAACGAGGCGGCGAACCGGTCCCAGGCCACGTCGGCGACGACGACCGACGTGTCGTCGCGGTCCAGCGCGGCCTGCAACGCGGTGACCGCCAGCTCCGGTGCCAGCGCCGGCAACCCGCGACGGCCGAGCTGCTCCTGCTGCTCGCCGTGGGCCATGCCCGCGCCGGCCCAGGGGCCCCAGGCCACCGCCGTGCCGACCGCGCCCCGGGCGCGCCGACGCGCCACCAGGCCGTCGAGGTACGCGTTGGCGGCGGCGTAGCCGGCCTGGCCCGCCGAACCCCACACCCCGGCGATCGACGAGAACACCACGAACGCGTCCAGCGCCTCGTCGGACAGCAGCTCGTCCAGGTTCGCCGCACCGTCGACCTTCGCCCGCAGGACGTGGGCCAGCTCGTCGGCGGTCATCTCGGCGAGCGGGGTGGACTGCGCCGCCCCGGCGGCGTGGAAGACGGCGCGGACGGGCTCGCCCAGCTCGGCCAGCAGCCCGGCGAGGGCGTCCCGGTCGGCCACGTCGCACGCCGCGATCGTCACCCGCGCACCCGACCCGCCCAACCGCTCCGCCAGCTCCGCCGCGCCCGACGCCCGCTCACCCTGCCGACTCGTCAACACGACGTGCTCGGCGCCGGCCCCGACGGCCCACTCCGCCACCCGCGACCCCAACGCCCCCGTACCACCGGTGACCAGCACCGTCCCCGACAGCCGGAACTCCCGCCGCGTGGGATCGGACCCGGCCCGGACGAGCCGGCGGACGAACACCCCCGACGGGCGCACCGCCACCTGGTCCTCGACCCCGACCGCGATCACCCCACACAACCGCCGTACCGCCCGCGCGTCGAGAATCTGCGGCAGGTCGACCAGGCCACCCCACCGCCGCGGCTCCTCCAACGCCGCCACCCGCCCGAGACCCCAGGCCCCGGACGCGACGGGGTCCACGGGGGCATCGGAGCCACCCACGGCCACCGCCCCCCGCGTCAACCACCACACCCGCCCGTTGAGGGCACAGTCACCGAGCGCCTGCACCGTCGCGAACACCTCCGGCACACCCGCCCCGGACAGCGACAGCAGCGACACCACCCCGGCCACCTCACCGGCGGCGCGGAGGGCCTTGGCCACCAGCTCGCGATCGTCGGCCGGGCCGTCGAGCACCAGCGGCCGGACCTTCGCCCCGGCCGCCGTGAGACCGTCGGTCACGGTCGCGAGCAGGGCATCGTCGACGCCGGCGTACGGCACCAGCAGCAGCCAGGTCCCGGACAGCGTCCCGTCGGCGTCGGGTACGGCCTCCCAGTCGACCCGGTAGCGCCAGGAGTCGACGGTCGACCGCTGCCGTCCCGCCCGCCGCCACCGCGCCAGTCTCGGCAGCAGGACGCCCAACGGCTGATCGGCTTCCAGCCGGAACTCCTCCCCCAGCCCGGCCAGGTCCTCCTGCTCCACCGCCGCCCAGAATTGCTCGTCGATCTCCGATCCGCCGGTGTTCGGCGGGGCCGGGGCGGCTGACGGCGTGTCGAGCAGCCAGTAGCGCTGGCGTTGGAAGGCGTAGGCGGGCAGGTCCACGGTCCGGGGCGACTTGCCGGTCTGCGCAGTGAACCAGCCCGCCCAGTCGATCGGTGTGCCCGTCACGTGCAACCTGGCCAACGCCGTCACCAGGGCCATCGCCTCGGACTGGTCCCGACGCAGCGCAGGAATCTGCTGCACCGGCCGGTCGGCGGGCGTCTCCGCCGCCATCGCCGTCAGCGTCGCGTCCGGGCCGACCTCCAGGAACGTACTCACCCCACACCCGTGCAGCGTCGCGATGGCGTCGGAGAACCGGACCGCCTCCCGCACATGCCGCACCCAGTACCCCGGCGAAGCGACCTCGCCCGGATCAGCCAGCCCACCCGTCACGTTGGAGACGATCGGCAGCCTCGGCACCTGCCAGGTCAGCGTGTCGAGCACCGCCCGGAAGTCGTCCAGCATCGGCTCCATCAGGCGCGAATGGAACGCGTGACTGACCGACAACCGCTTGACCCGCCAACCCCGCCCGACGCACCGCCCCTCGACCCCATCAAGGTCAGCCACCGCGCCGGACAGCACGACGGATCGCGGCCCGTTCACCGCCGCGACATCCACGCTGTCACCGGCCAACTCGCGGACCTCGTCCTCGGACGCACCGACCGCGAGCATCCCGCCACCCGACGGCAACGCCTGCATCAGAGATCCACGAGCGGCAACCAGAGCGCAGGCGTCCTCCAACGACAACACCCCCGCCACACAGGCGGCGGTCACCTCACCGATCGAATGCCCAGCCAGATAGTCCGGCCGCACACCCCACGACGACAACAGCTCGTACAGGGCCACCTCGACCGCGAACAACCCCGCCTGCGTGAACACCGTCTGATCCAACAGTTCGGCCTCAGGCGACCCTTCGGAGGCGAACACCACCTCCCGCAACGGGCGCGGCAACCGGCCCTCGAACCGGGCACACACCCCGTCGAACGCCTCCGCGAACACCGCGAACGAGTCGTACAGCTCCCGACCCATCCCCACCCGCTGCGCACCCTGACCCGTGAACAGGAACGCCCGACGGCCGGTAACCACCTCACCCGAGACGACGGTGCCCGCCCCGCCCGCCCCGGCGAGGACGTCCAACCCGGCCAGCAACTCGTCCCGATCGGCACCGAGAACCACCGCCCGGTGCTCCAACGCCGCCCGAGCGGTGGCCAGCGACCAGCCGACCTCCACCACATCCGAGGACCCGCGCCGGGCGAACTCCGCCAACCGCCCCGCCTGACCGGACAACGCCTCCGCCGACCGCCCCGACACCAACCACGGCACCACCGGCAGATCGGCACCCACCGTAGCCTCCGCCTCGACCGCCTCCGCCTGCTCGATGATCACGTGCGCGTTCGTCCCCGAGATCCCGAACGACGACACCGCCGCCCGACGCGGCCGACCCACCACCGGCCACGGCATCGACCCGGTAGCAAGCGCGACCGCACCCGACGACCAGTCCACCTTCGACGACGGCACATCCACGTGCAGCGACGCCGGCACCACACCATGCCGCATCGCGAGAACCATCTTGATCACACCCGCCACACCCGCGGCGGCCTGAATGTGACCGATGTTCGACTTGATCGACCCGAGCAGCAGCGGCTCCACGCCGTCACGGCCCTGGCCGTACGTGGCGAGGAGTGCCTGGGCCTCAATCGGGTCGCCGAGGGTGGTACCCGTGCCGTGCGCCTCCACCGCGTCCACGTCGGCGGTGGTGAGCCGCGCGTTGGCGAGGGCCTGGCGGATCACCCGCTGCTGGGCCGGCCCGTTCGGCGCGGTGAGTCCGTTGGACGCGCCGTCGGAGTTGACGGCGGTCCCCCGCACCACGGCGAGCACCCGGTGACCCAGGCGCTGCGCGTCGGACAGCCGCTCCACCAGCAGCATCCCGACGCCCTCACCCCAGCCCGTCCCGTCCGCCGACTCGGCGAACGACCGGCAGCGGCCGTCGGCCGACAGGCCCCCCTGGCGGGAGAACTCCACGAAGGTGGCGGGGGATGCCATCACCGTCACGCCACCGGCGAGGGCCAGATCGCACTCCCCCGACCGCAGCGCCTGCGCCGCCAGGTGCAACGCCACCAGCGACGACGAGCACGCCGTGTCGACGGTCACCGCCGGCCCCTCGAACCCGAACGAGTACGCCACCCGCCCCGACAGGACGCTGGTCGCGTTACCGGTCAGCAGGTGGCCGCCCACCTCCTGGTCCCGGCCCATCGCGTTCGACGCGTACCCCTGGAAGCTGGCGCCCGCGAAGACGCCGACGCGTTCGCCCTTCAGGCGCGACGGGTCCACGCCCGCGGATTCGATCGCCTCCCACGAGGTCTCCAGCAGCAGCCGCTGCTGCGGGTCCATGGCGAGCGCCTCGCGGGGCGAGATCCCGAAGAACTCCGCGTCGAACGCGCCCGCGTCGTAGACGAAGCCGCCCTGGCGGGGGAAGGACGTGTCCGAGAGCCGGCCGTCGAGGAAGCTGTCCCAGCCCCGGTCGAGGGGGAAGTCGGAGATGCCGTCGCGGCCGTTGACCAGCAGGTCCCACAGTTGGTCGACGCCGTCGACGCCGCCGGGCAGCCGGCAGCTCATGCCGACGATCACGATCGGGTCGTCGTCGACCGCCGCCGTCCGCTCCGCGGCGACCGAGGTGGCCGGCGTGCCGGTCAGCTCGGTGCCCAGGTGGGCCACCAGCGCCAGCGGCGTCGGATGGTCGAAGACGAGGGTGGTGGGCAGGGCGAGCCCGGTCTCGGCGGTGAGCCGGTTGCGCAACTCCACGGCGGTGAGCGAGTCGAAGCCCTGGCTCTGGAAGGCCTTGTCCGCCGGCACGGCGTCGGGCGTCGCGTGCCCGAGCACCACGGCGACCTGGGCGCGTACGAGGTCGAGCAGGTACGCGTCCCGCTCGGCCGGCGACATCCCGGCGAGCCGTCGGCCAAACTGCGAGCGTTCCTGGGCATCGTCCCGGCCGCCCTCGGCGTCCGTCGTGGTCCGCGCCTCGGGGATCTCGGCCAGCAGTGGGCTGGGCCGCAGCGCCGTGTACGACGCGGCGAACCGGTCCCAGGCCACGTCGGCGACGACGACCGACGTGTCGTCGCGGTCCAGCGCGGCCTGCAACGCGGTGACCGCCAGCTCCGGCGCGAGCGCCGGCAATCCGCGGCGGCTCAGCTGTTCCTGCGCCTCGCCCTGCGCCGCCATCCCGGCGCCGCCCCAGGGGCCCCAGGCCACGGCTGTGGCGGTCACGCCCCGAGCGCGCCTGCCCACGGCGAGCGCATCCAGGTACGCGTTGGCGGCGGCGTATCCGGCCTGGCCCGCCGAACCCCACACCCCGGCGATCGACGAGAACACCACGAACGCGTCCAGCGCCTCGTCGGACAGCAGCTCGTCCAGGTTCGCCGCACCGTCGACCTTCGCCCGCAGGACGTGGGCCAGCTCGTCGGCCGTGATGTCGGCCAGCGGGGTGAACTGCGGGGCTCCGGCGGCGTGGAAGACGGCGCGGACGGGCTCGCCCAACTCGGCCAGCAGCCCGGCTAGGGCGTCCCGGTCGGCCACGTCGCACGCCACCACGGTCACCCGCACACCCACGCCGCGCAGCCGCTCCGCCAGCTCCGCCGCGCCCGGTGCCCGCTCACCCTGCCGACTCGTCAACACGACGTGCTCGGCGCCGGCCCCGACGGCCCACTCCGCCACCCGCGACCCCAACGCCCCCGTACCACCGGTGACCAGCACCGTCCCCGACAGCCGGAACTCCCGCCGCGTGGGATCGGACCCGGCCCGGACGAGCCGGCGGACGAACACCCCCGACGGGCGCACCGCCACCTGGTCCTCGACCCCGACCGCGATCACCTGACACACCCGTCGTACCGCCCGCGCGTCGAGAATCTGTGGCAGGTCGACCAGGCCACCCCACCGCCGCGGCTCCTCCAACGCCGCGACGCGCCCGAGACCCCAGGCCGCGGACGCGACGGGGTCCACGGGGGCATCGGAGCCACCCACGGCCACCGCCCCCCGCGTCAACCACCACACCCGCCCGTTCACGCCGCAGTCGCCCAGTGCCTGGACCGCCGCCAACGCCTCCGGCACACGAGCGCCCGACAGCGACAGCAGCGACACCACCCCCGCCACCTCGCCGGCCTCGGCCAGTACGGGACGCAACCGGTCGGCCACGTCGTCCCGCGTCAACGCCGCCGGGTCCAGAACGACCGGGAGCACCTGCGCGCCGTGCGTGGCCAGGCCCTCGGCCAGGGGGTGGTCGGCCTTCCCTGGCAGCGCCAGGACCAGCCAGGTCCCGGTCAGAGCCTCAGACGGTACGGAGGGAAGGTGCCGCCACTCGACGCGGTAGCGCCAGGAGTCGGCCGTCGACCGCTGCTGTCCCGCCCGCCGCCACCGCGCCAGTCTCGGCAGCAGGACGCCCAACGGCTGATCGGCTTCCAGCCGGAACTCCTCCCCCAGCCCGGCCAGGTCCTCCTGCTCCACCGCCGCCCAGAACCGCTCGTCGATCTCAGAGCCGGGCCGGGATGCGCTGTCGCCGCGGGTGGGCGGCTCCGGCCAGTACCACCTGCCCTGGAAGGCGTAGGTGGGCAGGTCCACGGTCCGGGGCGACTTGCCGGTCTGCCCGGTGAACCAGGCTGCCCAGTCGATCGGCGTGCCCGTCACGTGCAACCTGGCCAACGCCGTCACCAGGGCCGTGGCGTCGTCCTGGTCCCGGCGCAGGGCAGGAACCTGCTGCACCGGCCGGTCGGCGGGCGTCTCCGCCGCCATCGCCGTCAACGTCGCGTCCGGGCCGACCTCCAGGAACGTACTCACCCCACACCCGAGCAACGTGACGACCGCGTCCGAGAACCGGACCGCCTCCCGCACATGCCGCACCCAGTACCCCGGCGAAGCGACCTCGCCCGGATCAGCCAGCCCACCCGTCACGTTGGAGACCATCGGCAGCCTCGGCGCCTGCCAGGTCAGCGTGTTCAGGACCGCCCGGAAGTCGTCCAGCATCGGCTCCATCAACCGCGAATGAAACGCGTGACTCACCGACAACCGCTTGACCCGCCAACCCCGCCCGACGCAGAGCTGCCCGACCCGGTCAAGGTCAACCTCCGCACCGGACAGCACCACCGACCGAGGCCCGTTCACCGCCGCGACATCCACGCTGTCACCGGCCAACTCGCGGACCTCGTCCTCGGACGCGCCCACCGCCAGCATCCCGCCACCCGACGGCAACGCCTGCATCAGAGACCCACGAGCGGCAACCAGCTTGCAGGCGTCCTCCAACGACAACACCCCCGCCACACAGGCGGCGGTCACCTCACCGATCGAATGCCCGGCAAGGTAGTCCGGCCGCACACCCCACGACGACAACAACTCGTACAGGGCCACCTCGACCGCGAACAACCCCGCCTGCGTGAACACCGTCTGGTCCAACAGCTCAGGCTCACCGAACACCACGTCCCGCAACGGGCGTGGCAACCGGCCCTCGAACCGGGCACACACCCCGTCGAACGCCTCCGCGAACACCGGAAACGAGTCGTACAACCCACGACCCATCCCCACCCGCTGCGCACCCTGACCCGTGAACAACACGGCGACCCGACCCGGCGACGCCTGACCCGTCACCACACCGGAAACCGCGGAACCGCCCGCCAGAGCCTCCAGCCCCGCCAGAAGCTCACCACGATCCCGGCCCAGCACCACCGCCCGGTGCTCCAACGCCGCCCGAGCGGTGGCAAGGGACCAGCCCACCTCCACCGCCGGCACACCCGACTCCCGCCGGGCGAACTCCACCAACCGCCCCGCCTGACCGGACAACGCCTCCGCCGACCGCCCCGACACCAACCACGGCACCACCGGCAGATCGGCAACCACCGTAGCCTCCGCCTCGACCGCCTCGGCCTGCTCGATGATCACGTGCGCGTTCGTCCCCGAGATCCCGAACGATGACACCGCCGCCCGACGGGGACGGTCCACCACCGGCCACGGCGCCGACTCGGTAGCAAGCGCGACAGCACCCGACGACCAGTCCACCTTCGACGACGGCTCATCCACGTGCAGCGTCGCCGGCACCACACCGTGCCGCATCGCGAGAACCATCTTGATCACACCCGCCACCCCGGCGGCGGCCTGCGTGTGACCCAGATTCGACTTCACCGACCCCAACAACAACGGCTCAGCCCCGTCACGACCCTGCCCATAGGTCGCCAACAACGCCTGCGCCTCGATCGGATCACCGAGCGTGGTACCCGTCCCGTGCGCCTCCACCACATCCACGTCAGCCGGAGACAACCGCGCGTTCGCCAGAGCCTGCCGGATCACCCTCTGCTGCGACGGACCGTTCGGCGCCGTCAACCCGTTCGACGCCCCGTCCTGGTTCACCGCCGAGCCGCTTACCACCGCGAGGACCCGCCGACCGTCCCGCCGGGCGCCCGACAGGCGCTGCACCACCAGCACGCCCACGCCCTCACCCCAGCCCGTCCCGTCCGCCGACTCGGCGAACGACCGGCAGCGGCCGTCGGCCGACAGGCCCCCCTGGCGGGAGAACTCCACGAACGCGCCCGGGGTGGCCATCACCGTCACGCCACCGGCGAGGGCCAGATCGCACTCCCCCGACCGCAGCGCCTGCGCCGCCAGGTGCAACGCCACCAGCGACGACGAGCACGCCGTGTCGACGGTCACCGCCGGCCCCTCGAACCCGAACGAGTACGCCACCCGCCCCGACAGCACGCTGGCGGACGCGCCGGTGGCGCCGTACCCGGCGAGGCGTTCGCCGCCGTACCGGATGAGGTTGTCGAAGTCCTGCCCGTTGGTGCCGGCGAAGACGCCGACGCGGCCGCCCCGTAGCGACAGCGGGTCGATCCGGGCGTCCTCGATCGCCGCCCAGGACACCTCCAGCAGCAGGCGCTGCTGCGGGTCCATGGCGGTGGCCTCGCGCGGCGAGATT
Source organism: Micromonospora sp. NPDC052213 (assembly GCF_040679695.1). Lineage (NCBI taxonomy): Bacteria > Bacillati > Actinomycetota > Actinomycetes > Micromonosporales > Micromonosporaceae > Micromonospora > Micromonospora sp. NPDC052213. Next base: position 26,436 of record NZ_JBFAVI010000050.1, on the reverse strand, counting down.
CCGAAGAACTCCGCGTCGAACGCGCCCGCGTCGTGCAGGAACGCCCCCTGGGACACGTACGACGACGCCATTTCCTCGGGGTCCCAGTGCCGGTTGACGGGGAAGTCGGACATGGCGTCGACGCCGTCGACGAGCAGCCGCCAGAACTCCTCCGTCGACCCGGCGCCGCCGGGGAAGCGGCAGCCCATGCCGACGATGACGATCGGGTCGTCGTCGACGGGACGTACGGTCGGGGTCTGCGCCGCGGGCAGCGCGTGCCCGCCCAGCAGTTCGGTACGGACGTGGGCGGCCAGGGCGGTCGGGTTGGGGTGGTCGAACGCCAGCGTGGCGGGCAGCGTGAGCCCGGTGGCGGCGTCGAGCCGGTTGCGCAGTTCGACGGCGGTGAGCGAGGTGAAGCCGAGGTCCCGGAACGCGCGCTCCGCCGGCACCTGGTCGGCGCTGGCGTGGCCGAGTACCGCCGCGACCTCGCCGCGTACGAGGTCACGGAGCGCGTCGAGCTGCTCGGGCTCGGAGAGCCCGACGAGCCGCTGTCGCAGCGCGCCGGCCCCGGCGGCCCGGTCGGCCGTGGCGGCGTCGGTGACCTGCGGGGCGGTCAGCAGGTCGCGGATCAGCGGGTCGGGGCGCGACCCGGCGGCGTTGCCGGCGAGCCGGTCCCAGTCGACGGCCGCGACCACCAGGTGGGTCTCGTCGTGGTCGAGGGCGCGAGCGAACGCCCGCACGGCGGTGGCGGGGTCCATCGCGCCGAAGCCGTTGCGGGCCATCCGGCGTTCGAAGTCACCCGCGCTGACCCCACCGTCGGCCCACAGGCCCCAGCCGATGGACGTGGCGGGCAGCCCCTCGGCACGCCGGCGGTGGGCGAGGGCGTCGAGCCAGGCGTTGCCGGGGGCGTAGCTGGCCTGGCCCGGGCCGCCCATGGTGCCCGCGAGGGAGGAGAACAGGACGAACGCCGACAGGTCGTGGTCGCGGGTCAGTTCGTCGAGGTGGCGGGCGGCGTCGACCTTGGCGCGCAGGGCCGTCGCCAGCTGCCCGACGGTGAGGCCGTCGACGACGTTGTCGTCGAGCGCCGCGGCGGTGTGCACGACGGCGGTGAGCGGCAGGTCGGCGGGTAGCGCCGCGAGCAGGTCACGCAGGGCGTCCCGGTCGGCGACGTCGCACGCCGCCACGGTCACCCGGGCGCCGAGCGCGGTCAACTCCCGGGTCAGCGCGTCGGCGCCGGGGGCGTCGGGGCCGCGCCGGCTGACGAGGAGCAGGTGGTCGGCGCCGGCCGCCGCGAGGGCGCGGGCGACGTGTGCGCCGAGGGCGCCCGTACCGCCGGTGACGAGCGCCGTACCGCGCGGGGTCCACTCGCGGCCGGGGCCCGCCGGCTGCCCGGCGCGGACCAACCGGCGGGCGTGCGCGCCGGTGGCGCGGACGGCGAGTTGGTCCTCCGCACGCTCGCCGCCGAGCAGGCGGCGCAGCAGCCGTACGCCGCGCGGGTCGGCCGCCTCGGGGAGGTCGACGAGGCCGCCCCAGCGTTGGGGGTGCTCGGCGCGCAGCGCGCCGCCGAATCCCCAGAGCAGCGCCTGGTCGGGGTCGACGTGCTGGTCGCGGGGGCCGACGGCGACCGCGCTCCGGGTGGCGATCCAGAGCCGGGGGCCGGCCCCGACGTCGCCGAGCGCCTGGGCGAGGGCGACGGTGTCGGCGAGTCCGGCCGGCACGGAGGGGGACTCGGGGTGCGGGCCGGGCGCGAGGCCGAGTAGCGACAGGACGACGCTGGGCGGCTGCTCGGCGTACGCCTCGGCGAGATCGCGGGCGAGGGCGTCGCGTCCGCCGCCGGGGGCCACCCGCAGCACCCGTACGCCGGGCGCGGCGAGCGCCGTCGTCCACTCCTCCACCGTCCCGCCGGCGCTGTCGGGTACGACGAGCAGCAGGTCCGTGACCTCCCGGTGGGAGGGGGCGTCGGGGAGCGGCTGCCAGGTGACCCGGTACCGCCACGAGTCGAGCGTCGATTCCGCCTCCCGGCGGCGGCGCCACGCCGACAGGGCGGGCAGCACGTCGCCCAGCGTCGCCTCGGGGTCGACGGCGAGCGTGGCGGCGAGGGCCTCGACGTCCTGGTTCTCGATGACCTGCCAGAAGGTGGCGTCGTCGGGGGCGCCGGGTCCGCTTTCGGGGCCGTGCGGGCGGGTGCGGGCGTTCAGCCAGTAGCGCTGATGACGGAATGCGTACGTGGGCAGGTCCACGGTCCGGGGCGGCTGGCCGGTCTGCGCGGTGAACCAGGCTGCCCAGTCGATCGGCGTGCCCGTCACGTGCAGCCGCGCCAGCGCCGTGACCAGGGCGGTCGTGTCGGGCTGGTCCCGCCGCACGGCGGGAACGTGGTGCACCGGCCGGTCGGCGGAGGTGTCCGCGGCCATCGCGGTCAGCGTCGCGTCCGGGCCGACCTCCAGGAACGTACCCACCCCACACCCGTGCAGCGTCGCGATGGCGTCGGAGAACCGGACCGTCTCCCGCACATGCCGCACCCAGTACCCCGGCGTAGCGACCTCGCCCGCATCAGCCAGCTGGCCGGTCAGGTTGGAGACGATCGGCAGCTTCGGCGCCTGCCAGGTCAGCGTGTCGAGCACGGCCCGGAAGTCGTCCAGCATCGGCTCCATCAGGCGCGAATGGAACGCGTGACTCACCGACAACCGCTTGACCCGCCAACCCCGCCCGACGCAGAGCTGCCCAACCCGGTCAAGGTCAACTTCCGCACCGGACAGCACCACCGACTGCGGCCCGTTCACCGCCGCCACGTCCACGCTGTCACCGACCAGCCCACGAACCTCGCCCTCGGACGCACCCACAGCCAGCATCCCGCCACCGGACGGCAACGCCTGCATCAGAGACCCACGAGCGGCAACCAGAGCGCACGCGTCATCCAACGACAACACCCCCGCCACGTAGGCGGCAGTCACCTCACCGATCGAATGCCCAGCCAGATAGTCCGGCCGCACACCCCACGACGACAACAGCTCGTACAGGGCCACCTCGACCGCGAACAACCCCGCCTGCGTGAACACCGTCTGATCCAACAGCTCAGGCTCACCGAACACCACGTCCCGCAACGGGCGCGGCAACCGGCCCTCGAACCGGGCACACACCCCGTCGAACGCCTCCGCGAACACCGGAAACGAGTCGTACAACCCACGACCCATCCCCACCCGCTGCGAACCCTGACCCGTGAACAACACCGCCCGCCGCCCGGACACCACCTCGCCCGACACGACATTGCCGACCCCGGCCCCAACAGCCAGAGCATCCAACCCGGCCAGCAACTCGTCCCGATCGGCGCCGAGGACCACCGCACGGTGCTCCAACGCCGCCCGCGAGGTGGCCAGCGACCAGCCGACCTCCACCACATCCGACGACCCGCGCCGGGCGAACTCCGCCAACCGCCCCGCCTGGCCGGACAACGCCTCCGCCGACCGCCCCGACACCAGCCACGGCACCACCGGCAGACCCGGCACAGCCGACGCCTCGGCCGAAACCGCCTCCGCCTGCTCCACGATCACGTGCGCGTTCGTCCCCGAGATCCCGAACGACGACACCGCCGCCCGACGCGGCCGACCCACCACCGGCCACGGCGCCGACCCGGTAGCAAGCGCGACAGCACCCGACGACCAGTCCACCTTCGACGACGGCGCGTCCACGTGCAGCGTCGCGGGCACCACACCATGCCGCATGGCGAGGACCATCTTGATCACACCCGCCACCCCGGCGGCGGCCTGCGTGTGACCCAGGTTCGACTTCACCGACCCCAACAGCAGCGGGCGGTCCCCCGGCCGCCCCTGGCCATACGTCGCCAGCAGCGCCTGCGCCTCGATCGGATCACCCAACGTCGTGGCGGTGCCGTGCGCCTCCACCACATCCACGTCGGCCGGAGACAACCGCGCGTTCGCCAGGGCCTGGCGGATCACCCGCTGCTGCGACGGACCGTTCGGCGCCGTCAACCCGTTCGACGCCCCGTCCTGGTTCACCGCCGAGCCGCGTACCACCGCGAGCACCCGGTGGCCCAGGCGCTGCGCGTCGGACAGCCGCTCGACGAGGAGCACGCCGACGCCCTCGGACCAGCCCGTGCCGTCGGCACCCTCGGCGAACGACTTGCACCGCCCGTCCGGGGCGAGCCCGCGCTGCCGGCTGAAGTCGATGAACGTCTCCAGCGTGGTCATCACGGTGACGCCGCCGGCCAGGGCGAGGGTGCACTCGCCGGACCGCAGGGACTGCACCGCCAGGTGCAACGCCACCAGGGACGACGAGCAGGCCGTGTCGACGGTGAGGGCGGGCCCCTCGAACCCGAACGTGTACGCGACCCGCCCGGACAGCACGCTGCTGGCGGTGCCGCCGCCGATGAAGCCGTCCAGGGTCTCGGGCACCTCGCCGAGCCCGGCGGCGTAGTTGTGGTACATCATGCCGGCGAAGACGCCGACGCGGCTGCCGCGCAGGGACAGCGGGTCGATCCGGGCGTCCTCGATGGCCTCCCAGCACGCCTCCAGCATCAGCCGCTGCTGCGGGTCCATCGCCAGCGCCTCGTACGGCGAGATCTTGAACAGCTCCGGGTCGAAGTCCCCGGCGTCGTGCAGGAACCCGCCCTCGCGGGCGTACGTGCTGCCCCGCCGCTCGCCGGTCGGGTCGTACGCCTCGTCGACGTTCCAGCCCCGGTCGACGGGGAAGCCGGTGATGCCGTCGCCGCCGGCGGCGACCAGTTCCCAGAGCTGCTCCGGCGAGCGGACGCCACCCGGATACCGGCAGCTCATCCCGACGATCGCGATCGGCTCGTGGTTCTTCGCGTCGACGGCCTTCAGGCGTTCGCTGGTCTCGGCGAGATCGGCGGTGACGCGCTTGAGGTACTCACGGAGCTTGGCTTCGTTGGCCATCGGGGATTCACCTGTCGCGTTGGTCGGCAAGCGGGCGGTACGACGGTCAGTTACGACCGAACGTGCTGTCGATGAAGTCGAAGAGTTCGTCGTCGCTGGCGTCGTCGATGACCTGGGCGGCGGCGCCAGCCGCGCCGGCGTCGCCGTCCCAGCGGCTGAGCAGCGCCCGGAGCCGGGCGGCGACCGCCGACCGGGTCGTCTCGTCGGAGGTCAGCTCTTCCAGGGCCTCCGGCGGGGTCGCGGCGAACGCCGCCTCCAGCCGCTCCAGCTCGTCGAGGAGCGTGGGCCCGGCCCGGCCGGGGCCGAGCTGCGCCATCAGGTGCCCCGTGAGGGCGTCCGGGGTGGGGTGGTCGAAGACCAGGGTGGCCGGCAGCGACAGGCCGGTGAGGGCGGTCAGCCGGTTCCGCAGGTCGACCGCGGTCAGCGAGTCGAAGCCCAGCTCGGTGAAGGACTGCCCGGCGCCGACCGCGGCCGGCGAGGAGTAGCCGAGCACCTCGGCGACCTGCCCGGTGACGAGTTCCTCGACCATGCGCCGGCGGTCCTCGTCGGACGCCCCGGCCAGGCGGTCGCGCAGGGCCCCGGCGGGCACCGCCCCGCCGGCGGCGGCGCGCCGCGGTCGCACGCCGACCAGGCCGCGCAGGGGAGCCGGAAGGTGGTCGACGGTGGTCAGGTCCCGCAGCGCGACCAGGTCGAGGCGTACGGGCAGCAGCAGGGCACGCCGGCTACGCCGGCTCGCGTCGAACAGGGCGAGCGCCTGCTCGGTGCCGAGCGGGGCGATGCCCTGACGGGCCATCCGTTCCCGCCGCGCGGCGCCCAACTGGCGGGTCATGCCGCTGCTCTCCTCCCACAGCCCCCAGGCCAGGGAGGTGGCGGAGAGCCCGGCGGCGCGCCGGTGGTGGGCCAGCCCGTCGAGGAAGGCGTTGGCGGCGGCGTAGTTGCCCTGACCGGGGCCGCCGAGCGGGCCGGCGATCGAGGAGAACAGCACGAACATCGGCAGGTCCAGGTGCCGGGTGAGGTCGTGCAGGTGCCAGGCGGCGTCCGCCTTGGGGCGCAGCACGGCGGCGGTCCGCTCGGGGGTCAGCGCGGTGACGACGGCGTCGTCGAGGACGCCGGCGGCGTGGACGACCCCGGTGAGCGGGTGCTCGGCCGGAATGTCGGCCAGCAGCGCGGCGAGCTGTTCCCGGTCGGCCACGTCGCAGGCGACGAGCCGGGCCTGGGCGCCCAGCCGGGCGAGGTCGGCGAGCAGGTCGGCCGCGCCGGGGGCCTCGGCGCCGCGCCGGCCGACCAGGAGCAGGTGGCGCACCTTGTGGGCGGCGACCAGGTGGCGGGCGAGCAGGCCGCCGAGGGTGCCGGTGGCGCCCGTGACGAGCACCGTCCCGTCCGGCAGCAGGTCGACCGCGCCGGTCGGGTCGGGCTCGGCGGGCGCCAGCCGGGGTACTAGGAGCCGGCCGTCCCGCAGCGCGAGCTGGGGCTCGTCGCCGGCCAACGCCCGGCCGAGCAGTTCGGCGTCGGTGTGCTCGTCGACGTCGACGAGGACGAACCGGCCCGGGTGTTCCAGTTGCGCGGCGCGGACCAGGCCCCAGACGGCCGCTGCGGGCAGGTCGGGCACGGTGTCGGCGTCGTCGGCGGGGACCGCGCCCCGGGTCAGCACCACGAGTCGCCGGTCGGCGAACCGGTCGTCGGCCAGCCACCGCTGCATCGTTGTCAGGATGTCGGCGAGGCGGTCCCGGGTGGGGCCGAGCGGCTCGCCCGCCGGGGCGGCGCCGGTCGGGAGCAGCACCAGCCGGGGGGCGTGCAGGCCGGCGTCGACGGCCTCGGCGAGGTCGGCCAGTCCGCCGGGCACCGCCGCGTCGGCGAGGGCGGCGGCCTCGCCGAGCGCCACGATCCCGGTGGCCCGCCGCGACGGCAGCGGCAGGGCGGTCCAGCGCAGGTCGAACAGCGGTACGTCGGTGGGCCCGGAGGCGTCGAGCTGGTCGGCGCCGACGGGCCGGGAGACCAGCGAGGCGACCCGGGCGACGGGGGCGCCCGCGCCGTCGGCGAGGGTCAGCGACACCGCCGAGCCGGCCCGTTCGACGCGTACCCGGAGGGTGGTGGCGCCGACGGCGGAGAGCGCGACGCCCGACCACGCGAACGGGAGCCGGGCCCCGGAGGCGTCGGCGTCGGCGTCGGCGTCGTCGGTGAGGCCGACGACGTGCAGCGCCGCGTCCAGCAGCGCCGGGTGGATGGCGAACGCCCCGGGGGCGGTGCCGTCCGGCAGCGCGACCTCCGCGAAGACCGCCTCGCCGGTACGCCACGCGGCGCGCAGCCCGCGGAACGTCGGCCCGTGGTCGACGCCGAGCCGGCCGAGCTGCTCGTAGATCGGCTCGACCGGTACGGCGGCGGCGTCGGGCGGCGGCCACTCGGTCAGCGCCTCGGCGGCGTCGGCGGCTGCGGGCGCGAGGATGCCCTCGGCGTGCCGGGTCCAGTCGCCGCGTGGGTCGTCGGCCGGGCGGGAGTGGATGGCGACCCGACGGCGGCCGTGCTCGTCGGGAGCGCCGAGGGTGAGCTGCACGGCACGGGCGCCCTGCTCGGGCAGCACGAGCGGGGCGGCGAGGGTCAGTTCGTCGAGCGCGTCGCAGCCGGCCTGCCCGCCCGCGTGCAGCGCCATCTCGACCAGCGCGGTGCCCGGGACGACGACGGAGCCCCAGACCACGTGGTCGGCGAGCCACGGCTGGGTCCGCACCGAGAGCCGGCCGCCGTGGATGCGTACGTCGTCGGCGGCGGAGACGAGCTGGGCGTTCAGCAGGGGGTGCCGACCGCTGTGTACGCCGAGTCCGGAGGCGTCCGCGCCGCCCCCGGCCGGGCCGGCGTCGAGCCAGTATCGCTGGCGTTGGAAGGCGTAGGTGGGCAGGTCCACGGTCCGGGACGGCTGACCGGTCTGCGCGGTGAACCAGGCAGCCCAGTCGATCGGTGTGCCCGTCACGTGCAACCTGGCCAACGCCGTGACCAGGCTCGTCGTGTCGGACTGGTCCCGACGCAGCGCAGGAATCTGCTGCACCGGCCGGTCGGCGGGCGTCTCCGCCGCCATCGCCGTCAGCGTCGCGTCCGGGCCGACCTCCAGGAACGTACTCACCCCACACCCGAGCAGCGTCGCGATGGCGTCGGAGAACCGGACCGTCTCCCGGACGTGCCGCACCCAGTACTCCGGGCCGGCGATCTCGGCCGGATCGGCCAGCTGGCCGGTCAGGTTGGAGACGATCGGCAGCTTCGGCGCCTGCCAGGTCAGCGTGTCGAGCACGGCCCGGAAGTCGTCCAGCATCGGCTCCATCAGGCGCGAATGGAACGCGTGACTGACCGACAACCGCTTGACCCGCCAACCCCGCCCGACGCAGAGCTGCCCAACCCGCTCAAGGTCAACTTCCGCACCGGACAGCACCACCGACCGAGGCCCGTTCACCGCCGCGACATCCACACTGTCACCGGCCAACTCGCGGACCTCGCCCTCGGACGCGCCCACCGCCAGCATCCCGCCACCAGCCGGCAACGCCTGCATCAGAGACCCACGAGCGGCAACCAGCTTGCAGGCGTCCTCCAACGACAACACCCCTGCCACACAGGCGGCAGTCACCTCACCGATCGAATGCCCAGCCAGATAGTCCGGCCGCACACCCCACGACGACAACAGCTCGTACAGGGCCACCTCGACCGCGAACAACCCCGCCTGCGTGAACACCGTCTGATCCAACAGCTCGGCCCCGGCAGAGCCCGCATCCGCGAACAGCACCGACTTCAACGGCTGCGGCAGCACCCGATCCAGCTGCCCGCACACCCCGTCGAGGGCCGAGGCGAACACCGGGAACGAGCCGTACAGCTCCCGACCCATCCCCACCCGCTGCGCACCCTGACCCGTGAACAGGAACGCCCGACGGCCGGTAACCACCTCACCGGAGACGACGGTGCCGGCCCCGCCCGCCCCGGCGAGGGCGTCGAGGCCCGCCAGCAACTCGTCCCGATCGGCACCCAGGACCACCGCACGGTGCTCCAACGCCGCCCGAGCGGTGGCAAGGGACCAGCCCACCTCCACCGCCGGCACACCCGACTCCCGCCGAGCGAACTCCACCAACCGCCCCGCCTGACCCGCCAGGGCCTCCGCCGACCGCCCCGACACCAACCACGGCACCACCGGCAGATCGGCAACCACCGTAACCTCGGCCTCGACGGCCTCGGCCTGCTCGATGATCACGTGCGCGTTCGTCCCCGAGATCCCGAACGACGACACCGCCGCCCGACGGGGACGGTCCACCACCGGCCACGGCGTCGACTCCGTCACCAACGACACCGCACCCGACGACCAGTCCACCTTCGACGACGGCGCGTCCACGTGCAGCGTCGCCGGCACCACACCGTGCCGCATCGCGAGGACCATCTTGAACACACCCGCCACACCCGCGGCGGCCTGCGTGTGACCGATGTTCGACTTGATCGACCCGAGCAGCAGCGGCTCCGCGCCGTCGCGGCCCTGGCCGTACGTGGCGAGCAGGGCCTGCGCCTCGATCGGATCACCCAGGGTGGTACCCGTGCCGTGCGCCTCCACCACGTCGACGTCGGACGCCGACAACCGCGCGTTCGCCAGGGCCTGCCGGATCACCCGCTGCTGCGACGGACCGTTCGGCGCCGTCAACCCGTTCGACGCCCCGTCCTGGTTCACCGCCGAGCCGCGTACCACCGCGAGCACCCGGTGGCCCAGGCGCTGCGCGTCGGACAGCCGCTCGACGAGGAGCATGCCGACGCCCTCGGCGAGGGAGGTGCCGTCGGCACCGTCGGCGAACGCCCGGCACCGGGCGGACATGGACAGGTTGCCCTGGCGGGTGAAGTCGACGAACACGGCGGGCGTGGGCATGACCGTCACGCCGCCGGCCAGGGCCAGGTCGGACTCGCCGGAGCGCAGCGACTGCACGGCGAGGTGCAGCGCCACCAGCGAGGACGAGCACGCGGTGTCGACGGTCACCGCCGGCCCCTCGAAGCCGAACGCGTACGCGACCCGCCCGGAGCTGATGCTGCCGGCGTTGCCGAGGCCGAGGTAGTCGACGACGCCGTCGGGTACGTCGGCGGCGCCGGCGGCGTAGTCGGCGTGGGTGAGCCCGGCGAAGACGCCGACGCGGGCGCCCTTCAGCCCGAGAGGGTCGACCCCGGCGGACTCGAACGCCTCCCACGAGGTCTCCAGCAGCAGCCGCTGCTGCGGGTCCATGGCCAGGGCCTCGCGGGGCGAGATGCCGAAGAAGCGCGGGTCGAAGTCACCCGCGTCGTGAACGAAGCCGCCCTCGCGTACGCAGGACGTCCCGGGGCGTTCCCGGGTCGGGTCGTACAGCTCGGCGAGGTCCCAGCCGCGGTCGGTCGGGAAGGGCCCGACGGCGTCCCCGGACGCGGCGACGAGATCCCACAGCGCCTCGGGGGAGGTGATCCCGCCGGGGAAGCGGCAGGCCATGCCGACGATGGCGATGGGCTGCTGCGCCTCGTCCTCGACGTCACGGAGCCGTTGCCGGGTCCGGCGCAGGTCGGTGGTGACCCTCTTCAGGTACTCCCGGAGCTTTTCTTCGGTGTCCATCAACCTGACCCATCGCGGTGGCCGGCGGAGACCTGACGTAGGCGACGGTACGAATGCGCGAATTCCTCAGGCCAGATCGGTTGTCGTCCCTTGAGCACAATTCTGCCGAGAGCCACGGGTCCCCTCTGCGGGGGAAAGCTATGGCGTCGCGATGACCTGCGACAACCCCTAACCCACGCCGCCGTCCGCTAGGGGTGGTCCCGGCCCGGTGGATCCGATTAGCGTCCGTTTGATCGCACGGCGCCCGCGTTGACGGCGGCGCCACCGGTGGAAGGACCGTGTACGAATGACCGACTCAGACAACGGCCTGTGGGTCCGCCGGTTCCACCCGGCGCCGGCCGGAGCCCCGCGGCTGGTGTGCCTGCCGCACGCCGGAGGGTCCGCGAGTTTCTACTTCCCGGTGTCGCGGGCGCTGTCGCCGGCCGTGGAGGTTCTCGCCATCCAGTACCCGGGGCGGCAGGACCGCCGCCACGAGCCGTGCGTCGGCACGATTCCGGAACTGGCCCGGCAGGTGTTCGGGGTGCTGAAGCCGTGGCTGGACCAGCCGCTGGCGATCTTCGGGCACAGCATGGGCGCGACGCTGGGCTTCGAGGTGGCACGGCTGATGGAGGCGGAGACGGGGCGGCCGGCGGCGCACCTGTTCCCGTCCGGGCGGCGGGCGCCGTCGTGCCACCGGCACGAGACGGTGCACCTGCTCGACGACGAGGGCCTGCTCGCCGACATGAAGAAGCTGAGCGGCACGAACGCCGCCGTGCTGGGTGACCCGGAGCTGCTGCGGGCGGCGCTGCCGGCGATCCGCAACGACTACCGGGCGGCGGAGACGTACGAGTACGCGCCGGGGCCGGCGTTGAGCTGCCCGGTGACGGTGTTCACCGGCGACGACGACCCGAAGGCCACGGTCGACGAGGCGAAGGCGTGGGAGCAGCACACCACGGGCGCGTTCGACCTGCACGTCTTCCCGGGCGGGCACTTCTTCCTGGCCCAGCACCAGGCGGCGATCCTGCGTACCATCTCGGCGGCCCTGGCCCGGACGGCGGTCGGCTGACCGCGCGGACGCGCACGCGGAGACGGCGCGGCCCCCGCCGCCCGGGACGACCCGGGGCGGCGGGGGCCGCGGCATGTCACGACTTGTGGCCGACGGCGATGACGTAGTCCAGCAGCGCCAGCTCCTTCTTGATCAGCTTCTCGTCACGCCAGTGGTTGGCCATGCCCTTGACCGCGCTGCGCTCGACCTCGGCCTGGAAGGCCGGGTCGCTGGGCCGGCTGGCCTGGAACTGCCGCCAGCCCTCCCAGGTGCGGTCCTGGATGGACTGCACGTCGGCGTTGACGAAGCCGGCGGCGGTCAACTGCTCGGCGTAGCCGGCCCGGTCGTGCCAGTTCTCGTCGGGGATGCTGAACTTGACGAAGCTGAGCGGGCCGGCGCTGATCGACATCCGGGGGGTGCCGTTGCTCAGCGGGATGATGTCGGCGGTGGCGAGGGTCCCCCCCGGCTTCAGCACCCGGAACGCCTCGGCGAAGAAGGCGCTGCGCGGGTAGAAGTGGAACGCCGACTCCAGGGCCACCACCCGGTCGAACGTGTTGTCCTCGAACGGCAGCGCGGTGGCGGTGCCGACCTGGAACTGGGCCTGCTCGGCGAGGCCCTCCTCGCGGGCGCGGGCCTGGGCGTGCTCGACGTGCCGGGGGGTGACGTTGATGCCGTGCACCTTGGCCACCCGGCGGTCCCGCAGCCAGGCGAAGTCCTGGTCGCCGTAGCCGAACCCGACGTCGAGGACGGTGTCGTCGGGCTTGAAGCCGGCGGCGTCGGCGAGCTTCATGGCCAGCGCCTCGCCGGCCACGTCGAGGCTGGTGACGCCCTCCTCCCAGTACCCGACGTTCATGTAGCGGGTGGTGCGGGCGGCGAACTCCACGCCCGGGGACTGGATCTCGTAGAAGCGACGGACGCGGGTGACCGGGTCCTTGGTGGTCAGGGTCCGGATGAGCCGGCCGAGGGTGCGCATGTTCTCCAGCAAGTGGGGCTCCTTCTCCAGTGGTGGTCAGGGTTGCAGCGCCCGGGCGGACACCTGCTGGCGCAGGTCGTCCACCAGGGCGGCCAGGCCGTCGGGGCCCGCCGCCACGCCGAAGACGTAGAAGTCGGGCCGGATCAGCACGGCATCGGCGGCCGCGCCGTCCAGGTACGTCAGGAGGACGCCGTCGAGGTCGACGACGTCTCCGTCGGCGGCGGGGGCGGCGTCGCCGGGGCGGACGGTGACCCGGCGGGCGTCGAGGACGTCGAGGAACGCCGCCCGGTCCACGTCGAGGCCGGGGGCCGGGTCGTCGCGGGTGAGGAGCACGAAGCCGGTGCCGACGACCTCGTCGAAGCGTCCGGTGCGTCCGCCGGCGGTCACCCTGCCCTGGGGCGCGGGGTCACCGGCGTGCGGGGCGGGCGCGCCGTCGGCGGCTCGGTGCAGCACGCCGTCGACGACGGCCTCGCGCAGCGACCGGGCGTGCCGCTGCTGGGTACGCCGGCGCAGCGCGGCGAGCATCACCGAGTCGCGGCCGGCGGCCTGCTTGGGATCGGTCTCGCAGATCACCTTGCCGGAGTCGATGGACATCCGGATGGCGTGCTGCACGTGCGCCCGCCGCTCCACCTCGTACGTGTCGAGCAGCGCCGGGTCGGCGAGGCCCCGGTGGACGAGGTCCAGCTTCCAGGCCAGGTTGACCGCGTCGCGGAAACCGGAGCTCAAGCCCTGGCCGAGGAACGGGGGCATGACGTGGGCGGCGTCCCCGGCGAGGAAGACCCGGCCGGAGCGCCACCGGTCGGCGTAGCAGGCCTGGGTGGTGTAGACGCCGTACCGGTCGAGGCGGGCGGTGGCGGGGGTGATGTCGAACAGGCCGAGCAGCCGCCACACGCTGTCGAGGCTCTGGAACTCCTCCAGGGTCTCCCCCGGCACCCGCATGAACTCCCAGCGGCGGTGGCCGGGTCCGGCGGAAACGGCGGTACGGGGGCGGGCCGGGTCGCAGATCTGCAGGTTGTTGGGCTTGAACTCGACCGGCTCGTTGAGCACGACGTCGCAGACCAGCCAGTCGTGGGTGAAGCCGAGGTCGGTGACGCCCGCGTCGAGCCAGCGGCGGACGAAGCTGTTCGCCCCGTCGCAGCCGAGCACCCAGCCGGCGGTGAAGGAGTGCTCGGCGCCGGCCGCGTCGACGGCGGTGACGTCCACCCGGTCGCCGTGGTCGGCCAGCGCCGTCACCTCCAGCCCGCGCAGCACCTCGACGCCGGGCAGGGCGGCGCCCCGCTCGGCGAGGCGGTCCTCCAGGCCGGGCTGGTAGAAGGAGGTGGAGTCGGGCCAGCCGGCGGGGCCGTCCTCGGCGACCTTGACGTGCAGCAGGGTCCGGCCGAAGCCGTTCTTCCAGGTGTACTCGCCGGACAGCTCGGTGACCGGGTCGTCGGCGGCCGGCGCGAGCACGTCGGCCAGGCCGCAGGCGGCGAGGATGCGGCTGGCCTCGCCGTCGTACGACACGGCCCGGGGCATGCTGTACGGGGTGGTGTGCTTCTCCACCACCCGTACGGTGAGGCCGCGCTGGGCGAGCAGGATCGCCGCCACCTGCCCGACCGGGCCGTAGCCCACGATCAGTACGTCGGTCATCGCCGTCCCTCGTGTAGTCCGCGTCGGGCCCGCGTCAGAGCCCGAGTTCCTGGTCGATCAGGCTGAAGATCTCGTCGTCGCTGGCGTCGTCGAGGTCGAGGTCGTCGTCGGTGGCGGACGCGCCGCGCATCGTGCGCCACTTGGCGACCAGCACCTCCAGCCGGGCGGCGACCTGGGTGTGCAGCTCCGGCTCGACCACCGTCTCGGTCAGCGCCCGCTCCAGGCTCTCCAGCTCGGTGAGGATCGCCGGGACGGCCTCGCCGCCGTCGGGGACGAGCTGGGCGCGCAGGTGGCCGGCCAGCGCGGTCGGGTCCGGGTAGTCGAAGATCACCGTCGCGGGCAGCCGGTGGCCGGTGGCCTCGGCGAGCCGGTTGCGCAGCTCGACGGCGGTCAGCGAGTCGAAGCCGATCTCGTTGAACGCCTGGCCGGGCCGGATGGCGTCCGGGCTGGCGTGGCCGAGCACGGTGGCCGCCTCGGCGCGGACCAGGTCGAGCAGCAGGGCCGACTGCTCGGCGGCGGTGAGCGCCCGGAGCCGGCCGGCGAGGTCCGGGCCGCCGCCGGCCGCCGCCGACCGGGCGCGGGGGCGTTCGCGCCGCACCAGGCCGCGCATGAGTGCGGGTACGGCGGCCCGGTCGGCGAGGGCGGCCACGTCGACCCGGGTGGGCACCAGGTGTTCCTCGGGCGCGGCCAGCCCGGCGTCGAACAGGGCCATCCCGAGGTCGGAGGGGATGGCGAGCTGGCCGTCGCGGGCGGTGATCCGGGGGTCGGTGCGGTCCAGCTTGGCGGTCATCGCGCTGGCCTGCTCCCAGAGGCCCCACGCGTACGACTGGGCGGGCAGGCCGGCGCCGCGGCGGGCGTGGGCGAGCGCGTCGAGGTACGCGTTGGCGGCGGCGTAGTTGCCCTGCCCGGGTACGCCGAACACGCCGGCACCGGAGGAGAACAGCACGAACGCGGCGAGGTCGAGGTGGCGGGTCGCCTCGTCGAGATGGCGGGCGGCGTCCACCTTGGGCCGGAACACGGTGTCGATCCGCTCGGGGGTGAGCGCGGTGACCACGCCGTCGTCGAGGACACCGGCGAGGTGGACCACGGCGGTGAGCGGGTGCTCGGCCGGGACGGCGGCGACCAGCCGGGCCACGGCGTCGCGGTCGGCGACGTCGGCGGCGGCCACGGTGACGGTGGCGCCGAGGGCGGTCAGCTCCCCGGTCAGCTCGGCCGCGCCGGGGGCGTCCGGGCCGCCGCGGCTGGCGAGCAGGAGGTGGCGCACCCCGTGCCGGGTGACCAGGCGGCGGGCGACGAGCCCGCCGAGCAGGCCGGTGCCGCCGGTGACGAGGACGGTGCCGTCGGGCTGCCAGCGGGCCGGCATGGTGAGCACGACCTTGCCGACGTGCCGGGCCTGGCTGACGTACCGGAAGGCGTCGGGCGCCTGGCGGACGTCCCAGGCGCGTACCGGCAGCGGGGTGAGTGTCCCGGCCGCGAACAGGCCCATCAGCTCGACGAGCATCCGCTGGATCTCGTCGGGGTCGACGGTGGTCAGGTCGTACGCCTGGTACGCGACGCCGGGATGGTCGGCGGCGACCTGGTCGGGGTCGCGCAGGTCGGTCTTGCCCATCTCGACGAACCGGCCGCCGCGGGGCAGCAGCCGCAGCGACGCGTCGACGAACTCCCGGGCGAGGGAGTCGAGCACGACGTCGACGCCGCGTCCGTCGGTGGCGGCGAGGAACGCCGCCTCGAAGTCGAGGGTGCGGGACGAGGCGAGGTGGTCGTCGGGTACGCCCATGGCCCGCAGGGCGGGCCACTTGCCGGGGCTGGCGGTGGCGTACACGTCGGCGCCGAGGTGGCGGGCGAGCTGGACGGCGGCCATGCCGACGCCGCCGGCGGCGGCGTGCACCAGCACGGACTCGCCGGCCCGCAGCCGGGCCAGGTTGACCAGCCCGTGGTACGCGGTGAGGAACACCACCGGCACCGAGGCGGCCTGCGCGAACGTCCAGCCGGCGGGAACCGGCACGAGCAGCCGGCGGTCGGTGACCGCGACCGGGCCGAAGCAGCCGACGAAGACGCCGAGCACCGGGTCGCCGGGGCGCAGGTCGGTGACGGCCGCCCCGACCTCGGTGACCACGCCGGCGGCCTCGCCGCCGGGCGGGCCGGGGTCGCCCGGGTAGAGGCCGAGCGCGTTGAGCACGTCGCGGAAGTTGAGGCCGGCGGCGCGTACCCGGACCCGCACGTCCAGCGGGCCGAGCGGCGCGTCGGCGGCGTCGGTGGCGACGAGGGCGAGGTTCTCCAGGCTGCCGCGCGTCGGGACGTCCAGCCGCCAGGCGTCCGCGCCGGCCGGCGGGGTGAGCGTCGGCGCGTCGGCGCGGCGGGCCAGCCGGGGGGCGTGCGGGGCGCCGCCGCGCAGCGCCACCTGGGGCTCCCCGGCGGCGAGGACGGCGGCGAGGTCCGCGGCGGTGGGCGCGGCGTCGGCGTCGAGCAGGACGAACCGGTCGGGGTGCTCGGACTGCGCGGAGCGCACCAGACCCCAGGCGGTCGCCGCGTCCGGGTCGGTCACCTCGGCGGGGCTGTGCACGCCGACCGCGCCCCGGGTGAGCAGGACCAGCGGGATCTCCGCCCAGCGGGGGTCGGCGAGCCAGCCCTGGACGAGGACGAGCGCCTCGGCGGCGACGCCGCGTGCCCGGTCGGTGCCGGCCGCAGTCCCGGCGCCGCCCGTGTCCGGCCCGTTCGGCGCGGGGTGGGCACCGCCGAGCGGGGCGAGGACGGCGTCCGGCGGGGGCGCGCCGTCGTCGACCGCACGGGCCAGGGCGGTCAGGTCGGGGTGGTGCGGGAGCCCCGCGACGGCCGGGCCGAGCGCCACGACCCGGGCCGGTCCGGCCGGCTCCGGGGCGGCCAGCGGCTGCCAGCCGAGGCGGAACAGGGCGTCGCGGATGCTCGCGTCCTCGGCGCCGAGCTCGGCGCGGGAGATGGGGCGCATGGCCAGGGACGCCACCTCGGCGACCGGCTCGCCGGCCGCGTCGGCGACGGTCAGGGCGATGGCGTGCGGCGCGACCTGGGTGACGCGGACGCGCAGCGCGGTGGCGCCGGCGGCGTGCAGGGTGACGCCGTTCCAGGCGAACGGCAGCAGCAGCCGTCCCGCCCCGGCCTTGGCGAGGCCGCCGAAGTGCGCGGCGTGCAGTGCGGCGTCGAGCAGGGCCGGGTGCAGCCCGTAGCGGGCGGCGTCGGCCCGCTCGGCCGGGGGCAGCTCCACCTCGGCGTACACCTCGTCGCCGCTGGTCCACACGGCGCGCAGCCCCTGGAACGCGGGCCCGTACGCGTACCCGTCGGCGGCGAGCCCGGCGTAGAAGCCGGCCAGGTCGACGGCGCGGGCGTGCGGCGGCGGCCAGGCGGCGAGGTCCGCGGGCTCGGCCGGCGAGTCGGCGGTGGACAGGGTGGCGGTGGCGTGCCGGGTCCACGGGGCGTCGGCCGGGTCGTCGGCGGGCCGGGAGTGCAGGGTCACCGGGCGGCGGCCGTCGTCGCCGGCCGGCCCCACGGCCACCTGCACCTGGGTCGCCCCGTCGGCGGGCAGGGCGAGCGGCGCCTCGATGACCAGCTCGTCGAGGCCGGGGCAGCCGACCTCGTCGCCGGCGCGCAGGCACAGCTCGACCAGGCCGGTGCCGGGCACGAGCACGGTCTCCATGACCCGGTGGTCGGCCAGCCACGGCTGGGCGGCGGCGGAGAGCCGGCCGGTGAGCAGGTGGCCCTTCGCCTCGGCGAGGGCCACGGACGCGCCGAGCAGCGGGTGCCCGGCGGCGTCGAGGCCGGCGGCGCCCACGTCGCCGGGGCCGCTGACGGGGCGGGGCCAGTAGCGGCGGTGGGCGAACGCGTACGTGGGCAGGTCGACGTGGCGCCCGCCGGCCAGGGCCGGCCGCCAGTCCACCGGCACCCCGGCCACGTGCAGCTGGGCCAGGGAGAGCAGGAACCGGGCCCGGTCGCCCTGGTCGCGCTGCACCGAGCCGACCACGATGGTGTCGTGGTCGGCGAGGGTCTCCTCGATGCCGACGGTGAGCACCGGGTGGGGGCTGCACTCGACGTACGTGTCGTGGCCCTCGGCGGCCAGCGCCCGGACGGCCCGTTCCAGCTCGACGGGCTGACGCAGGTTGCGGTACCAGTAGTCGGGGCCCAGCTCGGTGCCGTCGACCCAGCGCAGGTCGGTGGTGGAGAACATCGGCACGGCGGCCGGGCCGGGCGTGATGCCGGCGAGGGCGTCGGCCAGTTCGTCGCGGATGCGTTCGACGTGCGCGGAGTGGGAGGCGTAGTCCACGGCGATGCGGCGTACCCGGGCGTTCTCGGCGGCCAGGCTCGCGAGCAGTTCCTCGACGGCGGCCTCCTCGCCGGAGACCACCACGGCGGCGGGGCCGTTGACGGCGGCCACGGCGATCCGGTCCCCGTACGGGGCGACCCGCTCGCGGACCATGTCGGCGGGCAGCGCGACCGAGGCCATCGCCCCGTGCCCGGCGAGGGCCCGGATGGCGCGGCTGCGCAGCGCCACGACGCGGGCGGCGTCGGGCAGGGAGAGGATCCCGGCGACGCAGGCGGCGGCGATCTCGCCCTGCGAGTGGCCGACCACGGCGGCCGGCTGCACGCCGTACGAGCGCCACAGTTCGGCCAGCGACACCATCATGGCGAACAGGGCGGGCTGCACCACGTCGACCTGGTCGAGGCTCGGCGCGCCGGGGGTCTGGCGCAGCACGTCCAGCAGCGACCAGTCCAGGTGCGGCCGCAGCGCGGCGTCGCAGGCGGCCATCCGCTCGGCGAACACGGGGGCCTGGTCGAGCAGGTCCAGCCCCATGCCGAGCCACTGGGAGCCCTGGCCGGGGAAGACGAACACGCACCGACCGGCCGGGCCGGCGTCGCCGCGTACCAACTCGGGGGCCGGCCGGCCCTCGGCGAGCGCGTCGAGGGCGGCGGCGATCCGCTCGGGGTCGGCGCCGACGAGCACGGCCCGGGCGTCGAACGCGGCCCGGGTGGCGGCCAGCGACCAGGTCACGTCGACGGGGCGCTGGTCGGGGTGCGCGGCGAGGTGGGCGCGCAGCCGCCGGGCCTGCCCGGCCAGTGCCTCGGGGGTACGGGCCGACAGCAGCCACGGCAGCGCGGCGGGTTCGGCCGGCTCGGCGGGTGGCTCGTCGACCGGGGTGGGCTCGTCGACCGGGGCGGCCTCGACGATGACGTGGGCGTTGGTGCCGCTGATGCCGAACGACGACACGCCGGCCCGCGCCGGCCGGTCCTGGTGGGGCCACGGCCGGGCCTCGGTGAGCAGTTCGACCGACCCGGCGGCCCAGTCCACGCGGGAGGTGCGCCGCTCGGCGTGCAGGGTGCGGGGCAGGACGCCGTGCCGCATGGCGAGCACCATCTTGATCACTCCGGCGACACCGGCCGCGGCCTGCGTGTGCCCGAGGTTGGATTTGACGGAGCCGAGCAGCACGGGCGGGGCGTCGGCGGGGCGCTGGCCGTACGTGGCGAGGATCGCCTCGGCCTCGATCGGGTCGCCGAGCGGGGTGCCGGTGCCGTGCGCCTCGACCACGTCCACGTCGGCGGGGGTGAGCCGGGCGGCGCCGAGCGCGGCACGGATCACCCGCTCCTGGGAGGGGCCGTTCGGGGCGGTGAGCCCGTTGGACGCGCCGTCCTGGTTCACGGCGGTGCCGCGCACCACGGCGAGGACGGGGTGGCCGCGACGGCGGGCGTCGGAGAGCCGTTCGACGACGAGCATGCCGACGCCCTCGGACATGCCGAACCCGTCGGCCTCCTCCGCGAACGCCTTGCACCGGCCGTCGGCGGCGAGGCCGCGCTGGCGGCTGAACCCGGTCAGCCCGGCGGGGCTGGACAGCACGGACACGCCGCCGGCCAGGGCCAGGTCGCAGTCGCCCTGGCGCAGCGCCTGGACGGCCAGGTGCAGCGCGACGAGGGACGCCGAGCAGGCGGTGTCCACGGTGACGGCGGGCCCTTCCAGCCCGAGGGCGTACGCGACGCGGCCGGACAGGACGCTGCCGGCCGTGCCGGTGAGCAGGTGCCCCTCGTCGGCGGTGACCTCCCCGTCGTCGGAGGGGACGCCGGGGGCGATCTGGTCGGCGTAGTCCTGGCCGTGGGTGCCGGCGAAGACGCCGGTGCGGCTGCCGCGCAGCGCGCCCGGGTCGATGCCGGCCCGTTCCAGGGCCTCCCAGGAGGTCTCCAGCAGCAGCCGGTGCTGCGGGTCCATGGCGAGGGCCTCGCGGGGGCTGATGCCGAAGAACTCGGCGTCGAAGTCGGCGATCCCGGTGAGGAAGCCGCCCGAGCGCACGTACGTCTTCCCGGGCGTGCCGGGCACCGGGTCGTACAGGTCGGCGAGGGGCCAGCCCCGGTCGGTGGGCAGGTCGCCGACGACGTCGGCGCCGGCGTCGAGCAGCCGCCACAGCTCCTCGGGGGAGCCGATGCCGCCGGGGAACCGGCACGCCATGGCGACGACGGCGACCGGCTCGTCCAGGGCGACGGTGGTCGCGTCGGCGACCTCGGTGGCGGCGGTGCCGAGCAGCCGGGCGTGCAGGTGGGCGGCGAGCGCCTCCGGGGTGGGGTGGTTGAACACGGCGTGCGGCGCGAGCCGGACGCCGGTGGCGGCGGAGAGCCGGTTGCTCAGCTCGACCGCCATGAGGGAGTCGAAGCCGAGTTCCTTGAACGGGCGGCGGGGTTCGACCTGCTCGGGGCCGGCGTGCCCGACGACGGTGGCGCACCGGGTGCGGACCAGGTCCAGCAGCACGGCGGCGCGCTCGGGCTCGGCCAGCCCGGCCAGCCGGTCGGCGAACCCGGACCCGGACGCGGCGGCCTCCGCGTGGTTGACGGCCCGGCGCGGCGGCGGGGGCAGCAGCGCCCGCAGCAGGGCGGGCGCCTCCCCGGTGGCCCGGACGGCGGCCAGGTCCAGCCCGATCGGCACGAGGGCGGGCCGGTCGGCGTGCAGTGCGGCGTCGAAGAGGGCCAGGCCGGCGGCGGTGTCGAGGGGGCGGGTGCCGCCCCGGGCGAGGCGGGCCAGGTCGGCCTGGCCGAGCCGGCCGGCCATGCCGTCCTCTTCCGCCCACAGGCCCCATGCCAGGGCGGTGGCCGGCAGGCCGGCGGCACGGCGGTGCGCGGCGAGCCCGTCGAGGAACGCGTTGCCGGCCGCGTAGTTGCCCTGGCCGGGGCTGCCGAAGACGGCGGCGGCCGAGGAGAACAGCACGAACGCGGCGAGGTCGAGGCCGGCGGTCAGCTCGTGCAGGTGCCACGCGCCGTGCACCTTGGCCCGCAGGGTCCGCTCCCAGCGGGCCGCGTCCAGGCCGGTGAGCAGCGCGTCGTCGGTGGCCCCGGCGGCGTGCACGACAGCGACCAGCCGGTCGGCCAGCGGGGCGACGACCGCTTCGAGGACGGCCCGGTCGGCGACGTCGGCGGCGACCAGCCGGACGGTGACCCCCGCGTCGGTCAGCTCGGTCATCCAGTCGGCGGGCCGCGCGGTGCGGCTGAGCAGCACCAGCTCGGCGACGCCGTGCGCGCGGGCGAGGTGCGTGGCGACGTGCCGGCCGACGCCGCCGGTGCCGCCGGTGACCAGCACGGTGCCGCCCGCGAGGGCCGGGTGCGGCGCGCCGGGGGCGGTGCCGGCCTCGGCGCGCGGCGCCGCCGGGCCGAGAGGCGCGGCGGGGTGGTCGACCGGACGGAGCCGGGGCAGCAGGGCACGACCGTCGCGGACGGCCACCTCCGGCTCGTCGGGGCCGGCGGCCAGGGCCGCGCGGACGGCCGCGTCGTCGCCCGCGTCGAGGGTGAGCAGGAGGAACCGGTCGGGGTGCTCGGCCTGGGCGACCCTGACCAGCCCGGCGACCGGGGCGTGCACGGGGTCGCCGTCGCGTACGGCGAGGGCGAGCCGGGTGGTTTCCGCGCGGGGGTCGTCGAGCCAGCGCTGGAGCAGGCCGAGGACCTCCAGCCCGACGGCGTGCGCCCGCTCGGGCACGGCGTGCCCGGGGTCGCCGTCGCCGACCCGCAGCACCAGCAGCGGCGGCAGCGGCCCGTCCGGGGGCGTGCCGTCGGCGAGGGTCCAGGCGGGCACCGGCGCGGGCGGGGCGGCCGGGGGCAGCCAGTCGACGGCGTACAGGCCGGCGGGTGCCGGGGCGGCGGCCGGGGCTTCGGCGGGGGGCAGGTCGACGGCCCGCAGCACCACCCGGTCCGCGTCCAGCACGGGCGCGCCGGCGTCGTCGACGGCGCTGAGCGCGACCGCGTCCGCCCCGGCGGGGGCGAGACAGACCCGCAGCGCGTGCGCGCCGGCGGCGTGGGCCCGGACGCCCGACCAGTCGGTGGGCGCGACGGTCGCACCGGCCTCGGCGGTCGGGAAGTCGGCGAGCGGCAGCAGGCGCAGGGCCGCGTCCAGCACCAGCGGGTGTACGCCGTACCGCTCGGCGTCGGCGTCGCGGGCGTCCTCCGGCAGGCGTACGTCCACGTACAGCCGGTCCCCGGCGACCCACGCGGCCCGGGCCAGCTCGCCGGCCAGCGCGCGGCGCTGTGGCGTGCCGAGGTCCACGGGGCGCGCCCCGGCGGGCGGCCAGGGGGCGCCGGCCGGTCCTGCCGGTGCGCCGGCGGGCGAGAGGGCCGGCCCGGCGTGCGAGAGCGCCGGAGCGGCCTGCGGGTCGGCCGGGGCGAGCACCGCCTCGGCCACCTCCCGCCAGGGCTGGTCGTCGCCGGCCCGGACGTGGCAGCGGGCCAGCCGGCGCAGGTGCTCGTCCGGCCCGTCGACGGTGACCTGCACGTCCACGGCCAGCCCGGCGGGCAGCGGCACCGGCGCGGGGACGGTCAGCCGCTCCACGGTCGGGGCGTCGAGGAGCCCGCCGAGATGGGTGAGCACGTCGAGCAGGGCGGTGGCGGGCAGCAGCGGCGGCGCGCCGTCGGCCGGCGGGGCCAGCCACGGGTGGGTGGCCGCGGCGACCCGGCCGGTGCAGACGACCTGCCCGGTGCCGGCGACCGGCAGCACCGCGCCGAGCAGCGGGTGCCCGGCGTCGGCCAGCCCGACGTCGGCGGGGCCGCCGGCCACCGCCGAGTACGGCAGCCAGTAGTGCCGGCGCTGGAACGCGTACGTGGGCAGGTCGACGCGGCGGTGCGGGCCGGGGCCGGCCACGGCGGCCAGGTCCACGGCGACGCCCCGCGTGTGCAGCCGAGCCACGGCGGCGAGCAGCGCGTCGGGTTCGCCGTCGACGCCGCGCACGGCGGGCACGAACGCCAGGTCGTCGGCCTCGGCGGCCAGGCAGTCCTGGGCCATCGCGGTGAGCACGCCGGCCGGGCCGACCTCCAGGAACGTGGTGACGCCCTGGCGGCGCAGGGCGCGCACCCCGTCGAGGAAGCGGACGGTGCCCCGGACGTGCGCCACCCAGTACTCGGGCGAGCAGAGCCGGGCCGGGTCGGCCGGCTCGCCGGTCAGGTTGGACACCATCGGCAGGTGCGGGGCGCGGTAGGTGAGGCCGGCGGCGACCGCGCGGAACGCCTCGAGCATCGGCTCCATGCGCGGCGAGTGGAACGCGTGCGACACCCGTAGCCGGCTGGTCCGCCGGCCGGCGGCGCGCAGGGTGGCCGCGACGGCCAGCACGGCGTCCGTGTCGCCGGAGAGGACCACGCTGGTCGGGCCGTTGACGGCGGCGAGACCCACCCGGTCGGTCAGGTGGCCGGTCACCTCCGCCTCGTCGGCCTCGACGGCGACCATCGCGCCCCCGTCCGGGAGCTGCTGCATGAGCCGGGCCCGGGCGGCGACCAGGGCCGCCGCGTCGGCGAGGGAGAACACCCCGGCGACGTGCGCGGCGGCCAGCTCGCCGACGGAGTGCCCGCCCACGGCGTCGGGGCGTACGCCCCAGGACTCCAGCAGCCGGTACAGCGCCACCTCGAACGCGAACAGGCCCGGCTGGGTGTACAGGGTCCGGTCGAGCAGGCCGGCCGGCTCGGTCCCCTCCGTCGCGAACACCACGTCCGCGATCCGGTGCGGGGCGTGGCCGGCGAGGCAGCGGTCGAGTTCGGCGCAGGCGGCGTCGAAGGCATCGGCGAAGACGGGGTACGCGGCGTGCAGCGCGCGGCCCATGCCGGGCCGCTGGCCGCCCTGCCCGCCGAACAGCAGGCCGAGCTGCCCGTCGACGACCCGGCCGGTCAGCAGGGCGGCGGTGGCGGGCTCCTCCTCGCCCCGGGTGAGGGCGGTCAGGCCGGCCCGGGCGGCGGCCGGGTCGCCGGCCAGCACCACGGCCCGGTGCTCCAGGGCGGCGCGGGTGGTGGCCAGCGCGTGGCCGACGTCGGCGGGGTCGGCCTCCGCCCCGGGCCCGTCGAGCCAGGCGAGCAGGCGGGCGGCCTGGTCGCGCAGCGCCTCGCCGGTGGCCCCGGACAGCGGCCACGGCACGGGCGGCCGGGCCTCCGGGCCGGCCGCGGGTGCGGCCTCCGCGACGCGGCTGGCCACGGCGTCGGCGGCGGGGCCCGCCACGGCCCGCGCCTCGGTGGGGGCGGCCTCGACGATGACGTGGGCGTTGGTGCCGCTGATGCCGAACGAGGAGATCCCGGCGCGACGTGGCCGGCCGGTCCGGGGCCACGGCACGGAATCGGTGAGCAGCTCGACGCCGCCCGCCGACCAGTCCACCTCGGACGTCGGGGCGTCCACGTGCAGGGTGCGCGGCAGCGTCCCGTGCCGCATGGCGAGCACCATCTTGATCACCGCGGCGGCCCCGGCGGCGGCCTGGGTGTGGCCGAGGTTGGACTTCAGCGAGCCGAGCCGCAGCGGCTCCGCGTCGCCGCGTCCCGCCCCGTACGTGGCGAGCAGCGCCTGCGCCTCGATCGGGTCGCCGAGCCTCGTGCCGGTGCCGTGCGCCTCGACGGCGTCCACGTCGGCGGCGGTGAGCCCGGCGGCGGCCAGCGCCCGGCGGATGACCCGCTCCTGGGCCGGCCCGCTGGGGGCGGTCAGCCCGTTGGACGCGCCGTCCTGGTTGACGGCGCTGCCGCGCACCACGGCCAGCACGGGGTGCCCGTGGCGGCGTGCGTCGGAAAGGCGTTCCAGCAGCAGCAGGGCGACGCCCTCGGACCAGCCCGTACCGTCGGCGGCCCCGGCGAACGCCTTGCACCGGCCGTCCGGGGCCAGCCCGCGCTGCCGGCTGAACTCGACGAACGCCTGCGGCGTACCCATGATCGCGACGCCGCCGGCAACGGCGAGGGTGCAGTCCCCGGCGCGCAGGGCCTGGGCGGCCAGGTGCAGCGACACCAGCGACGACGAGCAGGCGGTGTCGACGGTGACCGCGGGCCCCTCCAGGCCGAGCGCGTACGCGACCCGCCCGGAGACGACGCTGCCGGCGGTGCCCACGCCGAGGTAGCCCTCGGTGCCGGGCGGGGCCTGGCGCAGGTTCGCCGCGTAGTCGTGGTGCATGACGCCCGCGAACACGCCGGTGGCGCTGCCACGCAGCGAGGTCGGGTCGATGCCGGCCCGCTCGAACAGCTCCCAGGACGTCTCCAGCAGCAGCCGCTGCTGCGGGTCCATGGCCAGCGCCTCGCGGGGGCTGATCGCGAACAGGGTGGCGTCGAAGTCCGCCGCGTCGGGCAGGAACCCGCCCACCCGCACGTACGAGGTGCCGGGCTGGTCGGGGTCGTCGGAGAACAGGTGGGCCAGGTCCCAGCCCCGGTCGGTGGGGAAACCGGTCAGCCCCTCCCGCCCGGAGTCGACGAGGTCCCACAGCTCCTCGGGCGAGGCGACCCCGCCGGGCAGCCGGCAGGCCATGGCCACGATGACGACCGGGTCGTCGGCGGCGGACCAGGCCGGCCCGTCCGGGGCGGCCACCGGCTCCGGGGCGGCGCCGCGCAGCCGGGCGGCGAGGTGCCGCGCGAGGGCGTCGGGGCTCGGGTGGTCGAACGCGGCCGTCGCGGAGAGCCGTACCCCGGTGGCGCGGGTCAGCCGGTCGCGCAGCGCGACGGCGGCGACGGAGGTGAAGCCGAGTTCCTTGAACGCGCGGCCCGGCCGGACGGCCGCCGGGCCGGGCAGGCCGGCGACCTCGGCGGTGGCGGCGCGGACCAGCCCGAGCAGGAGCCGGTCGCCCTCGGCGGTGGTCAGCGCGGCCAGCCGGCGGCGCAACTCGGCGTCGTCGGCGTCGCCGGGGCCGGTCCCGGCGGGCGCACGCCAGGCGGGGTGCGCCGGGTCGGCCGGGCCGGCGAGCAGGACGAGGTCGTCGCCGTCGTGGGCGGCGTCGAACGCGGCGAGGTCGGCGCGGACGGCGGCTGCGGCCTGGTCCGGCCCGCCCGACACGGATTCGTCGGTCCCGGCGGGCCCGGCCGCCGGGACCAGCCCGCCGGTCGTACCGACCAGCCGGGCGGGCAG
>NZ_JBFAVI010000049.1:0-40835 GCF_040679695.1 Micromonospora sp. NPDC052213 | reverse complement strand
GGGGCGCCCCGGCCGCGGCCGCCGGGTGCCCCCCGCGCCCCCCGGCCCCGCGTCACACACCGCCCCCACACCCCCGCCCCCACGCCGCCCCCCGACCGCGC
This sequence comes from Micromonospora sp. NPDC052213, assembly GCF_040679695.1. Taxonomy (NCBI): domain Bacteria; kingdom Bacillati; phylum Actinomycetota; class Actinomycetes; order Micromonosporales; family Micromonosporaceae; genus Micromonospora; species Micromonospora sp. NPDC052213. Next base: position 40,734 of record NZ_JBFAVI010000049.1, on the reverse strand, counting down.
GGCCGAGGAGCTGACCGGGCCGGCGCGCGCCGAGGCGCTGCTGCTGCGGGCGGTCGTCGCGTGGAGTTCCGACGAGCCGCCGGAGGCGGTCCGGGCGGCGGCCGACCGGGCGCTCGCCGCCGCCCCGGCCGGCTCGTCGCTGGCGGGGCGGATCCACGCGCACCTCAGCCTGTTCCGGGACGCGCCGGACCCGGCCCGGCGGCACGCGGAGGCGGCGGTCGCCCTGCTGGCCGACCGCCCGGACGACCGCCCGGTGCACGCCGCGGCGCTGCTGCTGCTCTTCTTCAACGAGGTGCGCGCGGGGCTGCCGGCCCGCGCCGACCTGCTGGACCGGGGGCTGGCGCTGGAGGGGGAGGAACCGTCCTGGCTGGCGGGCATCGTGCCGGCCGCCTGGTGGAAGGCGGTGGACGAGCACGGGCGGGCCCGCGACCGGCTGCACCGGATGCTCGACCGGGCGGTCGCCCGCGGCGACGAGCCATCCCAGCACGAGCTCCTCTGCCACCTGGGGGAGACCGAGCTGCTCGCCGGGCGGTATCCGGCCGCCGCGGCGCACATCGCCGCCGCCCGCGAACTGGGCGAGCAGTACGGCAGCGACTCGGCCGGCGAACACTGGCTGGACGGACTGCTCCACGCGTACCGGGGCGAGCTGGCCGAGGCCGCCCGCGTCGCCGAGGACGGGCTGCGCCGGGCCGCCGAGCTGGACGACCGCTGGCGGCGGCGGATCTACGCCCAGCTGGCCGGCTTCGCCGCGCTGACCGGTGGCCGGCTGCCGGCCGCCGCCCGGCACTACGGCGAGCTGGCCGCCACCGTCGACGAGCTGGGCCTGGTCGAGCCGATCGCCCAGCGCTTCGAGCCGGACTGGCTGGAGGCCTGCGTCGGCGCGGGTGACCTGGCCACCGCCGAGGCGGTGCTGGACCGGCTGGCCGCCCGGCACCGGCGGCTGCCCCGGCCGTGGACCACGCTGGGCCTGGCCCGCAGTCGGGCCCTGCTCGCCGGCGCGCGGGGCCGGGACCCGTCGGACGCCCTGGCGGAGCTGGCCGCCGCCCGGGCCGCGGTGCCCGCCGACGTGCTGCCCCTGGACCGGGCCCGTTGCCTGCTGGTGGCCGGGGTCGCGTACCGGCGGGTGCGGCGCCGCCGCGAGGCGCGGGAGGCGCTGGTCGCGGCGGCCACCGAGTTCGAGGCGCTCGGGGCGGCCGCCCTGGCGGCCCGGGCCCGCGCGGAGGCGGGCCGCACCGGCGGCCGCCCGCCCGCGCCCCGCCAGCTCACCGGCACCGAACGCGAGGTGGCCCGGCTCGCCGCCGCCGGTCGCACCAACCGCGTCATCGCCGACACGCTGTTCATCAGCCCGAAGACGGTCGAGGCGAACCTCGCGCGGATCTACCGCAAGCTCGGGGTCGCCAGCCGTGCCGAACTCGGTGCCGCGATGGCCCGCGCGGCCGACGGCGAAGGATAGGGAAACACCCGATTACCCCGGCGTCGGGCGGGCCTAGCGTCGACGCATGGCCGCTCGACTCTTCGTCCTCGAACGCTACGACCGCGTTCCGGGGGAGTGCGCCGACGTGCCGGTCGGGGCGCTGAGCACCGGCATGACCCGGCTGCGGGGCGCGCTGCGGATCCCGGCCGACGACGTGGCGCTGGCGCTGGTCGAGGGGCCCGACGCGGAGACGGTGGTTGCGGTGGCCGCCGCCGCCGGCTGGCGCGTCGACCGGCTGGCCCCGGCCGAGTGGATCACCGTGCCGGACACCCCGGCGCGGTGGAGTGGAGGAGACCGACCGTGACCGTACCGAAGCAGATCCGTCGTCACCGGCGGTCCGTGCTGCTGCTGGCCGGGCTGCTCGCAACGGCCGGGCCGGTGGCCGGCTGCGGCGATACGGAGGAGGCCCCGCCCGCCGCCGGTGCCGGGGCGACCCCGGAGGCGGTGGTCGCCGGGACCACGGCCGCCGAGCCCTCCCCGACGCCGGCGGCGTCGGCCCCGGACCCGTGCGCGCTCGTGTCCCGGCGGGAGGCCGAACAGCTCGCCGGCACCCCGCTGGAGGAGGGCCAGCCGGTGCGCGAGACCTGCACCTACACCGGGCCGACCAGCGGGCCGACGGCCCAGGTGGAGATCTTCGTGGGCGAGGGCGCGAGGAAGTTCCTGGACATCGAGCGGGACCTCGGCCACGAGCTGCGGCCGCTGGCCGGGGTCGGCGACGAGGCGTACGCGAGCCACGAGGCCGTCTTCGTGCACCGGTCGGGGGTCTGGGCGTCGGTGCGCCTGGTGCGGCTCAACGACCCGGCGGAGAACCGTGCGCCGCTGGAGCGGGTGGCCCGTACCGTGGCGGGACGGCTCTGAGCGGGTGGGCGGGATGCTCGTCCGGGCGTGAGGAAGGCACCTTCCGGACACCTCCGGTGGGGTAGGGAACCCGTGTCGACGGCGGTGGTCGGCCTCACAGGGCCGGTCAGCGCCGTCACCGGGAAGGATAGGCTCGCGGCATGACGGTGGCGGTACGCGTGATCCCGTGTCTGGACGTGGACGCCGGGCGGGTGGTCAAGGGGGTCAACTTCCTCGACCTGCGCGACGCCGGCGACCCGGTGGAGCTGGCCGCGGCGTACGACCGGGCCGGCGCGGACGAGCTGACCTTCCTCGACGTCACCGCCTCCTCCAGCGACCGCGGCACCATGCTCGACGTGGTCCGCCGCACCGCGGAGTCGGTCTTCATCCCGCTGACGGTCGGCGGCGGCATCCGGCAGGTCGCCGACGTCGACACCCTGCTGCGGGCCGGCGCGGACAAGGTCGGGGTGAACACCGCCGCGATCGCCCGCCCCGAGCTGATCGCCGAGATCGCCGACCGGTTCGGCCGGCAGGTGCTGGTGCTCTCGCTCGACGTGCGGCGCGCGCCGGCCGGCACCACGCCCAGCGGCTTCGAGGTGACCACCCACGGCGGCCGGCGCGGCACGGGGCTGGACGCGGTCGACTGGGCCCGGCGGGGCGCCGAGCTGGGCGCGGGGGAGATCCTGCTCAACTCGATGGACGCCGACGGCACCAAGGCCGGCTTCGACCTCGAACTCATCGGCGCGGTGCGCCGGGTGGTCGACGTGCCGGTGGTGGCCAGCGGTGGCGCGGGCGAGGTGGCGCACTTCGCGCCGGCCGTCGGCGCCGGCGCGGACGCGGTGCTCGCCGCCAGCGTCTTCCACTTCGGGGAGCTGACCGTCGCCGAGGTCAAGGACGCGCTGCGCGGCGCCGGCCACCCGGTCCGCTGACCGGGGCCCGGGTCGTCGGCCGGGTCAGTCCGGGCGGGACCGGTTCTCCGGGGAGCGCCGGGGCGCCGGGATCGAGCGCACCACGTATTCCTGGACGGCCGCGGCGTGCTCCTCCTCGTCGAGGTGCCACTCCGCGCTGACCGGGGTGTGCCGCCGGCTGAGCACGCCCTGCACCGTGTCCACCGTCGTGGCCAGCCCGGCGCTCGGTCGGGTGCGCCAGAGCCGCTCACCGTCGGCGGTGATCCGGAACCAGCCGTCGGTGACGCTGACCAGCCCGGCTCCGACGAGGCGGCGGACCGCCGCCTCCACCTCGTGTCGCTCGGGGATCGCCTGGTTGAGGTGGTCGGCGGTGGAGAGCACGTCGGCGAGGCGCACGCCCTCGGGCCGGCGGCTGGACGCGGCCCGGCGGTGCCGGCCGGCACCGCTGGCGATCACCAGCGAGACGAAGATCCAGGCATCGGTCCAGCGCCAACCGTTCTCCCCCATGCCAGGATTCTGCCGGGCGTGGCGGCCGAAGGGAACACCGAGGACGGGCGGGCCTCCCGGAACAGGGGTCCGTGGCCGTCTGCGGACGAGGTCGCGCGGAGGGTCGGCCGCCGGGAGGGCCCGTCGGCGGAGCGGTCGGGCCGCCCGGAGCGGCGTGGCCGGTCCGGGCCGGGAGGGTCCGGGTCGCCGGGAGTCGTTCGCCGCGGTGGGACCGGTCAGGCCGCGGGGAGCGGCTCGACCCGGCCCGGGGGGACCGCCGCCGGCTCGGGGACGGTGAACAGCGGCAGGAAGACCTGGGTCAGCGGGCCGATGGCGAGCGCGTAGGCGACCGTGCCGACGCCGACCGTCCCGCCGAGCAGCCAGCCGAGCGCCAGTACGGTGACCTCGATGACGGTGCGGACCAGCCGGATCGACCGGCCGGGCCGCCGGGCGACGTAGCCGGTCATCAGGCCGTCGCGGGGGCCGGGGCCGAGGCGGGCGCCGATGTAGAGGCCGGTGGCCGCGCCGTTGGCCACGATGCCGGCCACCAGCAGCCCGATCCGTACGCCGAGCGGCCCGCCGGCCGGCAGCAGGGCCAGCGTCGCGTCCACCACCAGCCCGATCACCAGGACGTTGCTCACCGTGCCGAGGCCGGGGCGCTGGCGCAGCGGGATCCAGAGCAGCAGCACCAGCGCGCCGACCGCGATGGTGACCGTGCCGAAGGAGAGGCCGGTCAGCTCGGCCAGGCCCTGGTGGAACACGTCCCACGGGTCGAGGCCCAGCCCGGAGTTGATCATGAGGGCCATGCTCACGCCGTAGAGGACGAGCCCCGCGTAGAGCTGGGTGAGCCGCCGCGCGGGGCGATGCCGGAGATTGCCAATTGCTGCCACCCATGCCACTCTAGGGTCCAATTGGCGGGACGGAAGAGCCAATATCGGAGGGGTGGCATGACGAGTCAGGTTCGGGGTGCGCAATTGGCTCGCCTTCTCGGCCAGTGGCATGCGCTTCCGGGCCGCCGACGCAGCCCCGACTACGCCGCCCTGGCCGGTGCCGTGCGGGGCCTGCTCGCCGACGGCCGGCTGCCGCTGGGCGTACGCCTGCCCGCCGAGCGGGAGCTCGCCGAGGCGTTGAAGATCAGCCGGACCACGGTCACCGCCGCGTACCGGGAGCTGCGGGAGAGCGGCCACCTGGCCAGCCGGCGCGGTGCCGGCAGTTGGACCATGCTCCCCGGCACCCACCGGGTGGCGAGCACGGGCCTGTGGACCCCGCTGGACGACCGGGACATGATCGATCTCGGCGTGGCCGCGCTCGCCGCCCCGCCGGAGCTGCTGCCGGCCGCCCGGGCCGCCGCCGAGGACCTGCCGCGCTACCTGGGCGGCGCCGGCTACCACCCGACCGGGATCATCGAGCTGCGCGAGGCGGTGGCCCGCGCGTACACCGAGCGTGGCCTGCCCACCTCGCCCGACCAGATCATGGTCACCAACGGCACCCAGCACGCGCTGGACCTGGTGCTGCGCCTGTCGCTCGCGCCGGGCGGCAACGTGCTGGTCGAGGCGCCCAGCTACCCCAACGCGCTGGCCGCGCTGGCCGCCCGGCGCGCCCGGATCACCACCCACGGCCTCGCCGTCGAGGAGCCCGGGTGGGATGCCGACCTGCTGCTCGGCAGCCTCCGCCAGGCCCGGCCCAAGCTGGCGTACCTGATCCCGGACTTCCAGAACCCGACCGGCCACCTGATGCCGGCGTCGCTGCGCGAGCGGGTGGTCGGCACCGCGCACGCCGTCGGCACCGACCTGGTCGTCGACGAGTCCTTCGTCGACCTGCCCCTGGACGGGACGGTGCTGCCCCCGCCGACCGCCAGCTTCGACCGGCACTCCCGCGTGGTCACCATCGGCGGGATGAGCAAGCCGTTCTGGGGCGGCCTGCGGATCGGCTGGGTGCGCGCCTCGGCCCCGCAGGTGCAGCGGCTGGCCGCCGCCCGGGTCGGCGTCGACATGGCCAGCCCCGTGCTGGACCAACTGGTCGCGGTCCACCTGCTCGCCGACGCCCCGGCCATCGTCGCCGCGCGTCGGGCGCAGCTCACCGCCCAGCGCGACGCGCTGCTGGCGGCGCTCGCCCAGCGCCTGCCCGAGTGGCGGGTCACCGTGCCGCACGGCGGCGTGACCCTGTGGGCCGAACTCGACGGCCCGATCTCCAGCGCGCTCGCCCGGGCCAGCGAGGAGGTCGGCGTACGGCTGGCGCCCGGTCCCCGGTTCGGCCTGGACGGCACGCTGGAGCGCTTCCTGCGGCTGCCGTTCACCCTGCCCGCCGGCGACCTCGTCGAGGCGGTCGGGCGGATCGCCGCCGTCCGGTACGACCTGGACCGCGGCGGCCGGCCGCAGTGGCGGGAACCGGCCGTCATCGCCTGACCGCCTCCCGACCGGCGGCTGCGCCCTGGTCGACCGGCGGCACCTGTGACGGTCGGCGGCCCCGTGCCCGGCGGGCGCGGGGCCACCGACGCGGCGTGCTCAGAGTTCGGCGAGCGTGCCGGCGTACATCTTCTCGATCTCGGCGGCGAAGTTGCTCTCCACCCCGCTGCGCTTGATCTTGAGTGACGGGGTGATCTCGCCGTCCTCGATGGTCAGGTCGCGCGGCAGGATGGCGACCTTCTTGATCGTCTCCCAGCGGTTGAGCTTGGCGTTGAGCTCCGCGACGTATCCCTCGACCATGGCCTGCGCCTCGGGCGAGGCGACGATCTCGGCGTAGTCGCGGCCCTCCAGCGGCGTGCCGGCGGCCCAGCCCCTGATCGCGTCCGGGTCCAGCGTGACCAGCATCGTGCAGTAGTTGCGGGCCTGGCCGATCACCACCGCCTGGGAGGTGTACGGGCAGGTCGCCTTGAACATCCCCTCGATGTGCGACGGCGCGATGTACTTGCCGCCCGAGGTCTTGACCAGGTCCTTCTTCCGGTCGGTGATCTTCAGGTAGCCCTCGGCGTCCAGCGTGCCGATGTCGCCGGTGCGGAAGTAGCCGTCCTCCGTGAACGCGGCGGCGGTCTCCTCGGGCAGGTTGTGGTAGCCGCGCATGACCGGCCGGCCGCGGACGAGGATCTCGCCGTCGGTGTCGATCCGGCACTCCAGATCGCCCAGCGCCTTGCCGACGGTGCCGATCCGCAGCCCGCCCGGCGGGTTGACGAAGTTGCCGGCGCTGGTCTCGGTGAGGCCGTAGCCCTCGGAGATCGGCAGGTTGGCGGCGGCGAAGAAGGTGGCGATCTCCGCGCTGAGCGGGGCGGCGCCCGAGACGAGCACCCGGATCCGGCCGCCGAGGCGGGCCTGGAGCTTGCTGAACACCAGCTTCTCGGCCACCGCGTACTTCAGCCTCAGCCCCGTCGGGACCGGCCTGCCGGCCTGCTCCAGGGCGACCCTCTCCTTGCCGACCCGCACGCCCCAGGCGAAGATCTTCGCCTTCGCGCCGCCGGCGTCCTGGGCCGTGGTGACCGCCTTGTTGTAGACCTTCTCGAAGACCCGCGGCGCGCCGCACATCAGCGTCGGCCTCACCACCGCGAGCAGCTCGACCAGCTTGTCCACCCGCCCGTCGACGTACGTCGGCAGGCCCACGTGGATCACCCCGCAGAGCAGCGTCTTGCCGAACGAGTGGGACAGCGGGAGCCAGAGGTACTGCAGGTCGTCGTCGCGGAGCAGCCCCAGCTCGGCCTGCGCCACGCCCTCCCAGCACCAGCCGCCGTGCAGCAGCTCGACGCCCTTCGGGCGCCCGGTGGTGCCGGAGGTGTAGATCAGGGTGGCCAGGTGGTCGGGGCCGATCCCGGCGACCAGCATCTCGATCAGGTCGGGCTCGGCGGCCAGCGCCCGGGTGCCCCGCTCCTCCAGCTCGGCGAGGGTGAGCTGGGGGACGGCGGCGGACGGGTCGGCCGCGCCGTCGAAGAGCACCACGTGGGTCAGGGCCGGCAGGTCGGCTCCGGCGATCTTGGCGGCCTGGGCCGGGTTCTCGGCGAACAGCACCCGGGAGCCCGAGTCGGCGATGATGTAGGTCGCGTCCTCCGGCTCGGTGGTCGGGTAGACGGTGGTGGTCGCGCCCCCGGCACACATGATGCCGAGGTCGGCGAGCACCCATTCGAGCCGGGTGTTCGCCAGGATCGCCACCGGATCCTCCTGGCCGACGCCGAGCCCGTGCAGCCCGGCGGCGACCGCCTTGGCGCGGCGGGCCACCTGCGCCCAGGTCAACCAGACCGGACCCGAGTCGTCGGAGGCCGGGTGGGCAAAGGCGTCGCGGTCGGGGGACGCCGCCACGCGCTTGAGGAACATGTCCGGGATGGAGCGGTACGGTACATCGAGAGCCATCGCTGTAGCCGCCTTCGGGGGTGGAGGCGTGACGGTCGTCACGTCAGTATTCGTTACCGAAGAGTATTGCCTGCACCCCGGGCGTCGGCCAGCCCCGGTCGATCACGGCTGGGCCACGTCCCGGGACCTGGAACACCCTCAGGCGTACCGGGCGGCCCGCAGCGACCAGTCGTAGGTGGCCCGGATCCAGTTGCGGCGGGCGAGCACCGCCGGTCGCAGGCCCTCGTCGCCGGCGGCCAGCAGGGCCGACTCCGTCGCCAGGTAGGCCGCCAGGGACTCGTTGAACCGGTCGGCCGCCGCCCGCAGGGCCGACGGCTCGTCACCGCCGGTCCGCCCGGCGGCGATGACGGCCACCAGGTTGTGGCCGTCCGGCTGGGCGAGGTTCTCCTTGCCGTACGAGAAGACGTCGTTGCACCAGCAGACCAGGTCGGCGGCGAGCAGGTCGAGCGTGACCAGCGTGGGCTCGGCGCGGTCGGCCGGCCCCGGCCGCCCGCCGGCGGCCAGTTCGGTGAGGGTGAAGCTGGGGTGGACCGCGCCGGTGTGCCGGCGCATCTGGACGTACTCCGCCAGCTCCGGCACCCGGCCGTGCTCGCGGTTCGCGGCCTCCCAGAGCAGCGCCAGCAGGTACTCCCGCACCTGGCTGGTGAAGCGCAGCAGCACCGCCGGCGTCCCGGCGGCGCGCACGCGCCGGCACAGGTCGGCCAGCGCGTCGCCCAGCGGGCCGGCCGCGCCGGCGGGCGCCACCGGGTCGCCGTGCCGGTCCAGCACGTCCAGCATGGCGGCGACGGTCGGTGCCAGCCGGGTGGGACCGTCGCCGAGGCCGTCCTCGTCGCAGGCGTCGTCCATCACGAACAGCCAGGAGATCAGGTCGGCGAGCAGCCGCAGCCGGTCGACCGGCCCCTCCGGGCAGGCCCGACCGGCGAGGCCGGCGGCGTCGGCCCGGCGCAGCCGGTGCAGTCGGTGCCCGTTGGCGATCAGGCCGTGGCCGAGCACCCACTCGGTGCTCTCCTGTGCCACCTGATCGGTGGCGTCGTGCCGGCGCGCGGGAAAAGGGGGTTCCCGCAGCGCCGAGAGCGCGAAGGTCCGCATGGCGCCCCCTGTCGCGCCGCCCCCGGGCGGGACGGCGCGGGACAGCGTACGGGAGAGGGGATCGGCGACGGTCGTTGGGGAGCCGTCCCGCCGGCGAGACGGTGACCGCTTCCGTGCAGTCCGTTACATGCCCAGGTGGGTGTTGCGCAGCCGGTCGGCCAGCGCCGCCGGCCCGTCGATCTGCACCCGGGCCACCCGCTGCCGACCGGAGAGGAAAAGGACCAGTTCGCCGGGTGCCCCGACCACCCGGACGGGTTCGCCGCCCCGGCCGACGGAGAGCGCGCCGTAGCCCGGCGCCTGCACGAAGACGTCGGCCGGGAACCGGCGCAGTGCCAGCCGGGCCAGCCCGGCGGCGCGCGTCCACAGTGTCGCCTGGAGCCGGGCCGCCAGGTCGCGCGGGAGCCAGCCCGGGCGGGCGCGGCGCACGTCCTCGTGGTGGATGAAGAACTCCATCGTGTTGGCCAGCTCGTCGGTCACCGGGTTGCTGACCGGGCTCCACACCGGTGGCCGGCGCACCTGCTCGACGAGGCGGGGCCAGGGGCGCGCCGCGATGTGCCGGCGCACCCGCTCGGCGTACCCGCGCAGGGGTCGCAGCAGGATGCCGCCGGCGGCGTCCGGGCGGCGCTCGCGCAGCACCAGGTGGGCGGCGAGGTCGCGGGTCGTCCATCCCTCGTTGACCGTCGGGGCGTCCGGTCCCAGCGTGAGCATCAGGTCGGCGAGCGCCTCGCGCTCCGATCGGGCGTACCGCGGCATGGCATCGATCGTAGGCGTGGGCGCCCGGGTCGGCGCGCCGGCGCGGCGGGTCGGCCGTGACGGCGGACATAGCGGCCCGGGGCGGCGGAGCTGGCCCCGACCGGTAAGGATGAGGGAGATAATTGCGGCTTACGGCGGGGGAGAGCGTGGCGAGCAGGACAAGTCGGGACGTGCTCGGTCGGGGGTTGGCCGTCCTCGGGGTGGCCATCCGGGAGCAGCCGCGGATCTTCGCGGTCGCGGTGACCGGCAGCGTGCTCTTCGGCGCCATGACGGTGGCCAGCGCGTTCGTGGTGGGCGCGGTGGTCGGCGACGTGGTGGTCCCGGCGATCGAGCGCGGCTCGGTCGGGGTCGGGGCGCTCGCCCTGGCCGCCGTCGCGCTGTTCGGCATCAGCGTGCTGCGGGTGGCCGGCATCTTCGGCCGCCGGCTCGGCGCGGGTTACATGCAGTACCGCCTCCAGGCCGCCTACCGGCGCCGGGTCACCCGGCGCTACCTGGAGCTGCCGCTGTCCTGGCACCACCGCAACGCCACCGGCACCCTGCTGTCCAACGCCAACTCCGACGTCGAGGCCGCCTGGCACCCGATCGCCCCGCTGCCGTTCGCGGTCGGCACCCTGGTGATGCTGGTCGGCGCGGTGGCCTCGCTCTTCGCCACCGACTGGGCGCTGGCCCTGGTCGGCCTGGCGGTCTTCCCGGCGCTCTTCGCGCTCAACGTCGCCTACTCCCGCCGGATGGCCCCCCGCCAGGCGCGGGCCCAGCGGCTGCGCGCCGAGGTCAGCGGCATCGCCCACGAGAGCTTCGACGGCGCCCTGGTGGTCAAGACGATGGGCCGGGAGGCCCAGGAGACGGACCGGTTCGCCGTCCGCGCGGGCGAGCTGCGCGACGCGCTGGTGTCGGTGGGGCGGCTGCGCGGCGTCTTCGACCCCGTGCTGGAGACCCTGCCCAGCCTCGGCACCCTCGCGGTGCTGGTGGTCGGCACGTTCCGGCTGCGGCAGGGCGCGATCAGCGTCGCCGAGCTGGTCAGCGTCGCCTTCCTCTTCACCGTGCTGGCCTTCCCCGTCCGGGCCATCGGCTGGGTGCTGGCGGAGCTGCCGCGCAGCGTCGCCGGCTGGGACCGGGTCCGCCGGGTCCTCGACGCCACCGGCGAGATGCCGTACGGCGACACGACGCTCGACCCGGCCGACCCCCGCCCCGCCCCCCTCACCTTCACCGGCGTCCGGTTCGGCTACGAGCCCGCCGAGGCGCACCTGCCCGGCACGGAGGTGCTCGGCGAGGTCTCCTTCACCGTGCCCGCGGGGAAGACCGTCGCCCTGGTCGGGCCGACCGGCGCCGGCAAGTCCACGATCGCCTCGCTGGCCGTGCGGCTGGTCGACCCCCGGGCCGGCACGGTCGCCCTGGACGGGGTGGACGTGCGCCGGCTCACCGCCGCCTCGCTGGCCCGCACCGCCGCGCTGGTCGCCCAGGTGCCGTTCGTCTTCGACGACACGGTGCGGGCCAACATCACCCTGGACCGGCCGGGCATCGACGACGACGACGTCTGGGCCGCGTTGCGGCTCGCCGAGGCGGACGGCTTCGTCGCCGCACTGCCCGACGGCCTCGACACGAAGGTCGGCGAGCGGGGCACCTCGCTCTCCGGCGGCCAGCGGCAGCGGCTCACCCTGGCCCGCGCGCTCGCGGGCCGGCCACGGCTGCTCGTCCTCGACGACGCGACCAGCGCCGTCGACCCCCGCGTGGAGGCGGCCATCCTGGCCGGGCTGCGGTCCTCCGCCGGGGAGCCCGGCGCGCCGGCCGCGTCGATCCTGGTTGTCGCCTACCGGCGGGCCACCATCGCGTTGGCCGACGAGGTGGTCTACCTGGAGCAGGGCCGGGTGGTCGCCCGTGGCACGCACGCCGAGCTGCTCGCCACCGTGCCCGGCTACGCCGACCTGGTCACCGCCTACGAGCAGGCCGAGGTCGACCACGCCAAGGACGAGACGTACGACGAGGTCGCCCCGCTGAGCTCGGGCCTGGAGATCGAGGTGGACCGGTGAGCGCGAGGAGTGCAGCGGAGCGGAGCCCCGCAGTCGCGAACGAAAGGCAGGCCCGGTGAGCGCGAGGAGTGCGGCGGAGCGGAGCCCCGCAGTCGCGAACGAAAGGCAGGCCCGGTGAGCGCGACCACGACCGAGCGCAAGGCGGAGTCGGCCGAGACGGCCGAGGTGACCGAGACGACCTGGCGGACGCTGCGGCGGGGCCTGGCGCTCTCCCCCGAGCTGCGGGTCGGCCTCGCCGGCACGCTCGGCCTGGCCCTGGTCTACATGGTCGGCCGGGCGGCCGTGCCGGTGGCCGTGCAGCAGGGCATCGACAACGGGATCGTCGGCGGTCTCGACCTGACCGTGGTCTGGACGGTGGTCGCCGCCACCGCCGCCGTGCTGGTGGTGACCACGGTCTGCGGCTACCTGATGATGCGCCGGCTGTTCACGGTCAGCGAGACCGCGCTGGCCAACGTGCGGGTACGGGCGTTCCGGCACGTGCACGACCTGTCCATGCTGCACCAGCAGTCCGAGCGGCGCGGTTCGCTGGTGTCGCGGGTGACCAGCGACGTGGACCAGATCACCCAGTTCCTCCAGTGGGGCGGCGTGATCCTGGTGATCAACCTCGGCCAGCTGGTGGTCACCACGCTGGTGATGCTGGCGTACTCCTGGCAGCTGACCCTGGTCGTCTACGCCGCCTTCCTGCCCGCCGTGCTCGTGATCCGGGTGCTCCAGCGCCGCCTCGCCGGGGCGTACGGGGTGGTCCGGCAGCGCACGGGAGCGCTGCTCGGCGCGATCGGGGAGAGCGTGGTCGGCGCGCCGGTCATCCGGGCGTACGGGATCGCGGGGCGCACCGCGCGCCGGCTCGACGAGGCGATCGACGGCCAGCGGCGGGCGCAGCAGCGGGCGATCAGGATCAGCATCATGGGTAGCTCCGTCGGGGAGCTGGCCGCCGGGCTGGCCCTCGCGGGCGTGGTGGTGCTCGGGGTGACCCTGGGCGCCGACCGCACCCTGAGCGTCGGCGAGGTGACCGCCTTCCTCTTCCTGGTCACCCTCTTCATCCAGCCGGTGCAGATCGCCACGGAGGTGCTCAACGAGGCGCAGAACGCCATCGCCGGCTGGCGCCGGGTGCTGGACGTGCTGGACGTCGCGCCGGATGTCGCCGACCCCGGCGAGCAGGGGCGCGAGCTGCCGCCCGGCCCGCTGGACATCCGCTTCGCGGGGGTGGGCTTCGCCTACCCGGGCGGCCCGCCCGTGCTGCACGGGATCGACGTGGAGATCCCGGCGAAGAGCCGGGTGGCGGTGGTCGGCGAGACCGGCAGCGGCAAGACCACGTTCGCCAAGCTGCTGACCCGGCTCATGGACCCGACCGCCGGCCGGGTGCTGCTCTCCGGGGTGCCGCTGGAGCAGGTCCGGTTCGCCTCGCTGCGGTCGCGGGTGGTGATGGTGCCGCAGGACGGTTTCCTCTTCGACGCCACGGTGGCGGAGAACGTGCGCTTCGCCCGCCCCGAGCTGACCGACGAGCAGCTCGCCGCGGCCTTCACGGAGTTGGGTCTGGCCGACTGGCTGGAGGGGCTGCCGGCGGGCCTGCGCACCCCGGTGGGGGAGCGGGGCGAGGCGCTGAGCGTGGGGGAGCGGCAGTTGGTCGCGCTGGCCCGCGCGTACGTGGCCGACCCGGACCTGCTGGTGCTGGACGAGGCGACCAGCGCGGTGGACCCGGCCACCGAGGTGCGGCTGCAACGCACCCTGGACGCGGTGACGCGGGGGCGGACGACCCTCGCCATCGCGCACCGGCTCTCCACGGCGCAGTCCGCGGACGAGGTGATCGTGGTGGACCGGGGCCGGATCGTGCAGCGTGGCCCGCACGACGAGTTGGTCCGCGACCCGGAGTCGGTCTACGGCCTGCTCTACGCCTCGTGGCTGGAGCAGACCCGCTGACCCGATCCCGCTGGACGTCTCCGAACCGGTGCTCTAGTCTCCGAGTTAGGTAAGCCTAACCAAAGGAGGTCGTGGCATGCGGCCCAGCCCGGCGGAGATCGTCCGTACCCTTGTCGCGGGCCGGTTGCCCGGCGTCGCCCACGTCGCGCACCGGCCCGGCCCGCACCAGGTCCGGCACGTGACCGACCCGGACGGGCGGGTGCTGCTGCTGGTGCCGGTGGTCAGCGACCTCGCCGCCGCACTGCGGCCCGCCGACGGCGAGTCCGACGTGGCGTTGGTGCTGGACGTGCTCGACCTGCCGCCCGCCGCGGGCGCGCCGAGCCTCGGCCGGGCCTGGGTCTCCGGCTGGGCGACCCGCCTGGAGGGCGCGGAGGAACGCCGGGCCGCGCTGGACTTCGCGGCGGTCGAGCCGACCGGCGACCTGCTCGACGTCGGCACCCGGTTCCGGCTGCACCGCTTCGAGGTGGTCGAGGCCCGCTGGGAACGCGCCGACGCCGTGCGCCGGATCGACCCCACGGCGTACGCCGAGGCCGAGCCGGACCCCCTGCACGCGGTCGAGGCCGGGTTGCTGGCCGACCTCGCCGAGCACCACGCGGCCGAGGTGGCCGCCTACCTGCGGCGGCAGCTCGGCCTGGCCGACAGCGCCCCGGACGCCGCGCCCCGGGTGGTCCGGATCGACCGGTACGGCCTGCTGGCGGACCACGGCCGGCCCGGCGCCCGCCGGCGGGCCCGCCTGGCGTTCCCGCGCCCGCTCGACGGCGAGGAGGAGCTGGCCCGCCTCCTGCACCCGATGCTCTGCCGCCACGCCGCCTCCCGGCACGCCGACCACGCCTGAGCCCGCCGCGTCGCGCCGGGGCCCGGCGACCAGACCTGGGCCCGCCGGCCGCGGCCGGCCCGCCGCCGGGTGCCGCTCGGCCGGGGGTGCCGGCGTGGGTCAGCCGGCGAGGACCTCGGCGAGGTCGCCGGTCAGGTAGCGCTGCACCGTCGGGCCGACCGCCGCGACGAGCGTCTCCGGGGCGGCCGAGGCGACCGGCTCCAGCCGGACCACGTGCCGCATCATGGCCAGCCCGATCATCTGGCTGGCCACCAGCGAGCCCCGCAGCGGCAGCTCGGCCGGGTCGGCGTCGAGCTGGTCGAGGACCTTGCGGAGCACCTGGCTGACCAGGAACTCCCGCAGCAGGCGCGCGGTCCACTCGTTGCTCACCGCCGAGCGCAGCAGGGCCACCCCGGCGGTGCCGGCCGGTGAGTCCCAGACGCCGAGGAACGTGCGGACCAGCCGCTCCCCGAGGCCCTCCCGGTCCCCGGCGAGCACCTTCGGCAGCAGCTCGCCCGGGTCGACCGGCGCGTGCATCGCGGCCAGGAAGAGCTGGTCCTTGCTGCCGAAGTAGTGGTGCACCAGCGCCGGGTCCACCTGCGCGGCGGCGGCGATGGCCCGGATCGAGGCCCCGTCGAAGCCCCGCTCGGCGAAGGCGGCGCGGGCGGCCCCGAGGATCGCCTCCCGGGTGTCCGGGTTGCCGGGTCGCCGTCCGGTCCGCCGCGCCATCGCCGCCCTTCGCTCGTCGTCGTCCGCCCCCGGTCCCGGCGGGGCGGGTGCCGGTGGCGTCAGCCGCTGCGCCGCCGCAGGGTGGCCGCGGCGAGCACCAGCGCCAGCACCGCCGCGCCGGCGACGATCGCCATGTCCCGCCACATGGTGCCGGTCGGCTCGGCGTTCGCGCCCACCTCCTGCAGCGCCTCGACGGCGTACGACAGGGGCAGCACGTCGCTGACCGCCTGCAACCAGCCGGCCATCTCGCCCCGGGGCACGAACAGCCCGCAGAGCAGCAACTGGGGCACCACCACGACCGGCATGAACTGTACGGCCTGGAACTCGGTGCGGGCGAAGGCGCTGCAGAAGAGCCCGAGCGCGACCGCGAGCACCGCGTTCAGCGCGGCGATCATGATCACCAGACCGCTGCTGCCGGCGGTGTCCAGGTCGAAGACCCCGTACGCCACGGCGGACGCGATGACGGCCTGGACGACCGCGGCCAGCCCGAACGCGATCCCGTAGCCGAAGAGCAGGTCGAGCTTGCCCAGCGGGGTGGTGAGCAGCCGCTCCAGGGTGCCGGTGGTGCGCTCGCGCAGCATCGCGATGCTGGTCACCAGGAACATGATCACGAAGGGGAAGAAGCCGAGCATCACCAGGGCGACCCGGTCGAACGTCGACGGCTGCCCCGGCGGGGCGGGCTGGTCGACGTACATGAAGTAGACCAGGGCGAGCAGCGCCGACGGCACCACCACGAGCAGTGCCACGGTACGCCGGTCGTGCCGCAGCTGGCGCAGGATGCGGCCGGTGGTGGCGGCCAGGATCCGCGGGTTCACGACGCCTCCCGTCCGGCGGCGCCCGCCGGGCCCGCCTCGCCCGCCCTGATCAGCCGCAGGAACGCCTCGTCCAGGTCGTGGACGCCGGCGGCGGCGCGCACCGCGTCCGGGGTGTCGTCGGCGATCAGCCGCCCCTCGCGGATCAGCAGCAGCCGGTCGCAGCGGGCCGCCTCGTCCATCACGTGGCTGGAGACCAGCAGGGTGGTGCCGGCGGCGGCCATGGCGTGGAACCGGGCCCAGAGGTCGGCCCGCAGGACCGGGTCCTGGCCGACCGTCGGCTCGTCGAGGACGACCAGCTCCGGCTCCCCGACCAGCGCGCAGGCCAGGGACGCGCGGCTGCGCTGCCCGCCGGAGAGGCTGCCGACGAGTTGGCCGGCCGCCTCGGCGAGCCCGACGTCGGCGACCGCCCGGTCGGCGTCGGCCCGGCCCCGGCCGTGCAGGGCGGCGAAGTAGCGCGCGTTCTCCCGCACGGTGAGGTCGGCGTAGACGCTGGGCGCCTGGGTGAGGTAGCCGACCCGGCGGCGCAGCTCCGGCGTGCCGGCGGGGCGCCCGAGCACGGTGACGGAGCCGGCGCCGACCACCTGCACCCCGACGATCGCGCGCATCAGCGTCGTCTTGCCGCTGCCGCTCGGCCCGAGCAGCCCGGTGACCCGGCCGCGCGGCACGGACGCGTTGATGCCGTGCAGCACCCGCCGCCCGCCCCGGTCGACGACCAGGTCGCGGACGGCGATCGCCTCGTCCATCGCCCACCTTCCCGGAAACTCAACGGCTGTTGAACTCGACGCTAGTGGAGACGTCTTCCGGGTCGCAACGGTTGACTTCGCGTGCACTCGAACTGGAAGCCTGGGGGCGTGGACATCAGCACGCGGGAAACGACCCTCACCGTCGGCGAGGCGGCCGAGCGGGTCGGCCTGACCACCTACACGCTGCGCTGGTACGAGCAGGAGGGGCTGGTCGCCCCGGTCGGGCGGGACTCGGCCGGGCGCCGGCGCTACACCGAACGGGACGTGGACTGGCTGTTCCTGCTCACCCGGCTGCGCCGTACGGGCATGCCGGTACGGGACATGCGCCGCTACGCCGAGCTGGCCCGGCAGGGCGACGCCACCCTGGCCGCCCGGCGGGCGCTGTTCGAGGCGCACCGCTCCCGCGTGCTGAGCCGGATGGCCGAGCTGGAGGAGGACCTGAAGGTGCTCAACTACAAGATCGACAACTACCGCCGGGCGGAGGGGTGCCAGTGATCCGCCGTCGGCTGGGCGCGGCCGGGCCGGAGGTCTCCGCGATCGGGCTGGGCTGCATGGGGATGAGCTTCGCCTACGGCGGGGCCGACGACGCCGAGTCGACCCGGACCCTGCACCACGCGCTCGACCTGGGCGTCAACCACCTGGACACCGCCGACATGTACGGCCGGGGCCGCAACGAGGAACTGCTCTCCCCGGTGGTGCGGGCGCGCCGCGACGAGGTCTTCCTGGCCACCAAGTTCGGCAACCGGGTGCGCGGCGACGGCTCGGGCGCCACCGGCAGCCCCGGCGCGTACGTGGACAGCAGCCCGGCCTGGGCGCGCACGGCGTGCGACGCCTCCCTGCGTCGGCTCGGGGTGGACACCGTCGACCTGTGGTACCTGCACCGGCGCGACCCGGCCACCCCGATCGAGGACACGGTCGGTGCGATGGCCGAGCAGGTCGCCGCCGGCAAGGTGCGGCTCATCGGCCTCTCCGAGGTCAGCCCGGCGACCCTGCGCGCGGCGCACGCGGTGCACCCGGTGGCCGCCGTGCAGATGGAGTACTCGCTGTTCAGTCGGGACGTCGAGGGCGAGATGCTGGCCACGTGCCGGGAGCTGGGGGTGGCGCTGGTCGCGTACTCGCCGGTGGGGCGGGGGCTGCTGACCGGGGCGATCACCAGCCGGGAGCAGCTCGCCGCCGACGACTGGCGCACGGCGGCGCCGCGCTTCGCCGAGGGCAACCTCGACGCCAACCTCAAGCTGGTCGACGAGGTGCGGGCGGTGGCCGACGAGATCGGCTGCACCCCGGCCCAGGCCGCCCTGGCCTGGCTGCTCGCCCAGGGCGAGGACGTCCTCCCGATCCCGGGCACCCGACGGGCGCACCGGCTGGAGGAGAACGCGGCGGCGGCCGACATCCGGCTCACCCCGACGCAGCGGTCCCGGCTGGGCGAGGCGGTGCCGCCGGGCGCGGCGGCCGGCGAACGGTACCCCGAGGCGTCGATGAGGTTCGTCGGGCATTAGCCTTCGGACCGGACACCGGGTCCGCCATCGGGCATTGCGCACCGATCGGGCGTACGGCACGATGGCGCCGTGGGTCACGCTCCGTCACCGGACGAGGGGTTCCTCCGCGAATGGGCCGCCCGGTTGCGGGCCGGCGCCGAGCAGCCCGTCGTCGGCATCATGCTGCGCGGCAGCCACGCCCGGCGGGCCGCCACCGCGCACAGCGACGTCGACGTCGACGTGCTGCTCGGTGGCGCCCCGTACGCGGCCCGCCGGGCGTACCTGGCGGAGCACGCCGGGCGGCTGACCCACGTCTCCGTGGCCGCCCGCGACGTGCGCTCCTGGCTGAGCCGGCTCGGCGAGCCGGCCGACTGGGCGTTCGGGCTGCCGGTGACGGCGCCGGCCCGGCTGCTCTGGGCGGATCCGCACTGGCGGGTCCGGATCGATTTGCCGGTGCTCTGCCAGCCGGCCGGCGAGCCGCAGCTGGAGGAGTTGATCGCCACTCTCGGCAAGGTGGCGGGCGCGCGGGACGCCGACGACCACCTCGGCGTCCGGCTGGCCGCCGCCGACCTGGCCCGGCTCTGCCCGTCCGTGCTGCGGCCGGCCAACCCGACGGTCCGGGTGGCGTCCCGCCGGGAGGCCCTCGCCGCCGCCCTCGACCTGCCGGTGGCGCCGCCGAACTACCGGGAGGACATGCTGCTCTGCCTCGGGCTGCGCCCCGGCTCGGTCGGCCAGGTCTGCGCCGCCGCGGCCCGCCTCGTCGCCGGCGCCCTGCCGCTGATCCGCCCGTACGCCGCCGAGATCGCCGAGGTCGCCGGCGCGGACCTGGCGGACGCCCTGGTCGACGGCCGGCTGGACCGCTACGTCGACCAGCTGACCCGGCCCGCCGGCCGGCCGCCGCGCCCCCGGCGGGAGCCGTCGCCGGTGCCCGCCCCGCGTGCGGGACAATGGGTCACTGTGCCCGTACCTGACGCGCCGGTGACCGGCGCCCACCCCAGTCCGCAGGAGCCCGCGGCCGGCGGCCCGGCCCGTGCGTCCCGGCTCGACCCGGCCATCGCCGCCCGGCTGCGCCGCACCCCCGACGGCCTGGTGGCCGCGGTGGTCCGCCAGCACGACTCCGGCGAGGTGCTGATGGTCGCCTGGATGGACGACGAGGCGCTGCACCGCACCCTGACCACCGGGCGGGCCACCTACTGGTCGCGCAGCCGCCAGGAGTACTGGGTCAAGGGCGCCACCTCCGGGCACCACCAGTACGTCCGCTCCGTCGCCCTGGACTGCGACGGAGACGCGCTGCTGGTCGACGTCGACCAGGTCGGCGCGGCCTGCCACACCGGGCACCGCACCTGCTTCTTCACGGAGCTGCCGGTCAGCGGGGAAGAGGCGGGGGCCCGATGACGGCGCAGCGCGCGACGCCCGGCGGCGGGTCCCGGACCGACGGCGCGGTCAGCCCGGACGTGGCCTCCTTCACCGAACTGGCTGCCCGCTGGCGCGTCGTCCCGGTCACCCGGCGGCTGCTCGCCGACGCGGAGACGCCGGTCGGCGTCTACCGCAAGCTGGCCGGCGGCCCGGGGACGTTCCTGCTGGAGTCCGCCGAGCAGGGCGTCGGCTCGGCCGGGCTGGCCTGGTCGCGGTACTCGTTCATCGGCGTACGCAGCAGCGCCACGCTGACCGAGCGGGACGGCGCCGCCGTGTGGACCGGGCAGCCGCCGGCCGGCCTGCCCACCTCCGGCGACCCGGTCCGGGTGCTGCGCGAGACCGTCGACGCCCTCGCCGGCCCCGCCTGGGACGCGGCCAGCGGCATGCCGCCGCTGACCGGGGGCATGGTCGGCTACCTCGGCTACGAGCTGATCCGCCGGTTCGAGCGGCTGCCCGAGCTGACCGAGGACGACCTGGGCCTGCCCGAGCTGGGCATGATGCTCGCCGCCGACCTGGTGGTGCTGGACCACTACGACGGCTCGGCGATCCTGGTCGCCAACGCGATCCTGCCCCCGCTGGACGAGCCGGACCGCGAGGCCCGGGTCGCGGCCGCGTACCACCACGCGGTCGGCCGGCTCGACGCGATGACCACCGCCCTGTCCCGGCCCATCCCGCCGATGGTGTCCACCGTCGACCGGCCGTCCGCCGGGGAGGTACGCAGCCGCACGCCCGAGGGCGGTTACCCGAAGGCGGTGGAGGCGGCGAAGGAGGCGATCCGGGCCGGCGAGTGCTTCCAGATCGTGCTGGCCCAGCGGTTCGAGCGGCAGACGCACGCCGACCCGCTGGACGTCTACCGGGTGCTGCGCACGACCAATCCCAGCCCGTACATGTACCTGCTGCGCTTCGACGGGTTCGACATCGTCGGCTCCTCCCCGGAGGCGCACCTGAAGGTGACCGCCGACGCGGAGGGGCAGCGGCGGGCGCTGCTGCACCCGATCGCCGGCACCCGGCCGCGCGGCGCCACCCCGGAGGCCGACGCCCGGCTCGCCGCGGAGCTGCTCACCGACCCCAAGGAGCGGGCCGAGCACGTGATGCTGGTCGACCTGGGCCGCAACGACCTGGGCCGGGTGTGCCGTCCGGGCACCGTGGAGGTGCCGGAGTTCGCCACCATCGAGCGCTACAGCCACGTCATGCACATCGTCTCGACCGTCGTCGGCACGCTGCGGGACGACCGCACGGCCTTCGACGCGCTCGCCGCGACCTTCCCCGCCGGCACGCTCTCCGGCGCGCCGAAGGTACGGGCGATGGAGATCATCGAGGAGCTGGAGCCGGTCCGCCGCGGCCTCTACGGCGGCACCGTCGGCTACTTCGGCTTCGGTGGGGACCTGGACATGGCGATCGCCATCCGCACCGCGCTGATGCGCGACGGCCGGGCGTACGTGCAGGCCGGGGCGGGGGTGGTGGCCGACTCGGACCCGGCCGCCGAGGACCAGGAGACCCGGAACAAGGCCGCGGCGGTGCTCGCCGCGATCGCCGCCGCCGAGACCCTCCGGCCCGCCCGATGACGGCGGCGCAGCCGCGCGGCCACGAGCCGGGGGCGGCCGAGACCGAGGAGCGCGCGCGGGCCGTCGCGGGCCGGCGCGAGCTGACGTACGCGGTGCTGCTCTGCGTGGCCGGCGCGGGCCTCGCGTTCTGGGCGTCGACCCGCACCTGGGCGGTCGAACTGACCGCCCGGCCCACCCCGCTGCCGCCGGTACGCGACGCGCGCACGGGCGCGGGCCTGCTGCCGTGGCTGCCGGCGCTGGCCCTGGTGGGGCTGGCCGGGGGCGGCGCGGTGCTCGCCACCCGGGGCCGGGCGCGGCGGCTGCTGGGCGCGCTGCTGTGCGGGCTCGGCGTGGCGGTGGCGGCCGGCGGCGGCTACGGCCTGGTCGCCGGGTTCGACGGTGAGGTCAGCCGGCACTGGCCGGCGCTGTGCCTGGTCGGCGGGGTGCTCGCCGCGGCGGGCGGGCTGCTGACGGCGCTGCGGGGCCGGCGGTGGCCGGCGATGGGCGCCCGCTACGAGCGGCCGGCCCAGGGCAGCGGCGCGCCGGCCGCCGCCCGGGGCGAGGGCGGCCGCGTCACCGGCCGGCGCACGACGGAGGCGTGGGACGCGCTGGACCGCGGCGAGGATCCGACGGTCAGCTGACGGGCTGGCGGTCGCGGGCGGCGGCCCGGGCGGCCGTCAGCTCCGCCACCAGGCGGTCCAGCTCGGCCCGCTGGTCGGCGCGGGCCCGGTCGGCGCAGACGGCCTCCCAGGCGTTGCCGCGCGCGGTCCGCATCCGGGCCTCGCCGACCACCGCGCGCTCCAGGGTGTGGACCACGCCGGCGGCGAGCGACGCGACGGTACGCGAGATGGTCGTCAGTCCGATGGTCTGGTTGGGCTCGACAGTGCTCATGATCACCCCGCACGGAGATCGTTGGTGTCGGTGGGGCAGGCGCGACATCGAGTCTGCCCGAGAGAGATGCTGGCTGGCTCACGTTTCGCCGTGGTGACCGACACGTCAACTCTCCGTCCGGCCCGCGACCAGGGAAAGGGCCGTTCGCCCTTGAGCTAGGTCACAGGGGCCGGCGTCCCGCCGTGGCCGCCGGGCGGCCGGGCGCGGGGGTGGACGGGATCGGGCTGATGTCCCGCGCGGCGGGGCGACGATGCGGGGTGACGGTCGTCGATGGGGGTGGTCGCCCTGCGTGACGTCCCGTTCACCGGAAGTCGGCCATTATGCCGCAGCCCATCTCGTGAGGCACGCCATACCCCCGGCACCCGTCGCCAGGTGGCGCCCCCTAGCATCGGCCCATGACACCCGGAGAGGGGAGTCCGTTGGTGACTGCTGAGCATGCGCACGCGGAGGGGGACGAGGCCGGTCCGGCGGCGTCCCTAGGCGTGCTCGACGAGATCCTGGCCGGCGTGCGTGAGGACGTCGCCCGGCGACAGGAGCAGGTTCCGCTGGAGCGGATCCGCGAACTGGCCGCCGCCGCGCCGCCGCCGCTGGACGCGTACGCGGCCCTGCGCAAGCCGGGCGTCGCGGTGATCGCCGAGGTGAAGCGCTCCTCGCCGTCCAAGGGACGGCTGGCGGAGATCGCCGACCCGGCCGACCTGGCCGGTGACTACGCCGCCGGCGGCGCGCGGGCGATCAGCGTGCTCACCGAGGGGCGCTGGTTCGGCGGCTCGCTGGCCGACCTGGCCGCCGTCCGCGCCGCCGTCAACATCCCGGTGCTGCGCAAGGACTTCGTGGTCTCCAGCTACCAGGTGCACGAGGCCCGGGCGCACGGCGCCGACCTGGTGCTGCTGATCGTCGCCGCCCTGGAGCAGAACGCCCTCGTCGGCCTGCTGGAGCGGATCGAGTCGCTCGGCATGACCGCGCTCGTCGAGGTGCACGACGAGGAGGAGGCCGACCGGGCGCTGGAGGCCGGCGCCCAGGTCATCGGGGTCAATGCCCGCAACCTGCGTACCCTTGAGGTCGACCGCTCGGTGTTCGAGCGGATCGCGCCCGGCCTGCCCAGCAGCGTCGTCAAGATCGCCGAGTCGGGGGTGCGTGGTCCGCACGACCTCATCCGGTACGCCTCGGCGGGCGCCGACGCGGTCCTGGTCGGCGAGGGTCTGGTCACCCAGAAGAGCCCCCGCGAGGCGGTGGCCGAGCTGGTCAACGCCGGCAACCACCCGGCCACGCCCCGCCCGGTGCGCTGATCCCGCGCCGGTTCGTCAGCACCGAGAGGACGATCCCATGAGCGAGCGCAGCGAGCGAATGCTCAACATGCCTCATGGCGGCGCGGAGCGAAGCGGAGTGCCGGCATGAGCGCCGAAGCGCTGGCCGCCCCGGCCGGTCCGCAGCCCGACTCCGCCGGTCACTTCGGCCGGTTCGGCGGCCGGTTCGTACCGGAGGCGCTGGTCGCGGCGCTCGACGAGCTGGACGCCGCGCACCGCACGGCGATGGCCGACGAGTCGTTCCGGGCGGAGTTCGGCGCCCTGCTGCGCGACTACGCCGGCACGCCCTCGCTGCTCTACGCGGCCCAGCGGTTCTCCGCCAAGGCCGGCGCGCGGGTGCTGCTCAAGCGGGAGGACCTCAACCACACCGGGGCGCACAAGGTGCGCAACGTGCTCGGCCAGGCGCTGCTGACCAAGCGGATGGGCAAGACCCGGGTGATCGCGGAGACCGGCGCCGGCCAGCACGGCGTGGCCACGGCCACCGCCGCCGCCCTGTTCGACCTCGACTGCGTGGTCTACATGGGCCAGGTCGACACCGAGCGGCAGGCGCTCAACGTGGCGCGGATGCGCATGCTCGGCGCCACCGTCGTCCCGGTCACCAACGGCTCGCGCACCCTCAAGGACGCGATGAACGAGGCGATGCGGGACTGGGTCGCCAACGTCGACGACACCCACTACCTGATCGGCACCGCCGCCGGGCCGCACCCGTTCCCGGCGATGGTCCGCGACTTCGTCCGCGGCATCGGCGACGAGGCGCGCCAGCAGTGCCTCGACCTGACCGGCGCGCTGCCGGACGCGGTCACCGCCTGCGTCGGCGGCGGCTCCAACGCGCTGGGCATCTTCCACGCCTTCGTCGGCGATCCCGACGTGCGGCTCTACGGCTTCGAGGCCGGCGGCGACGGGGTGGAGACCGGGCGGCACGCGGCCAGCATCACCGGCGGCTCCGCCGGCGTGCTGCACGGCACCCGCACGTACGTCCTCCAGGACGCCGACGGCCAGACCTGCGAGTCGCACTCGATCTCCGCCGGGCTGGACTACCCCGGCGTCGGGCCGGAGCACGCCTGGCTGCACGACACCGGCCGGGCCAGCTACGTGCCCGTCACCGACGACGAGGCGATGGCCGCGTTCGAGCTGCTCTGCCGGACGGAGGGCATCATCCCGGCGATCGAGAGCGCGCACGCGCTCGCCGGCACCCTCAAGATCGCCCCGAAGCTCGCCGCCGAGCTGGGTCGGGAGCCCACCGTCGTGGTCAACCTCTCCGGCCGGGGCGACAAGGACGTCCACACGGCCGGCAACTACTTCGGCATCCTCGACAAGGAGCAGTGAGAACGTGAGCCGGATCGGGGTGGCGTTCGACAAGGCGCGCGCCGACGGGCGGGCGGTGCTGGTCGGCTGCATGCCGGCCGGGTTCCCGACCGTCGAGGGCAGCATCGCCGCGATGACCGCGATGGTCGAGGCCGGCGTCGACGTGATCGAGGTGGAGATCCCGTACTCCGACCCGGTGATGGACGGGCCGGTGATCCAGAAGGCCAGCGACATCGCCCTCGCCGGGGGCGTACGCACCGCCGACACGCTGCGCGTCATCGAGGCGGTCGCGGCCACCGGGGCGCCCGTGGTCACCATGACCTACTGGAACCCGGTCGAGCGCTATGGCGTGGACGCCTTCGCCCGGGACCTCGCCTCGGCCGGGGGCACCGGCCTGGTCACCCCGGACCTGATCCCCGAGGAGGCCGGCGAGTGGCTCGCCGCCTCGGACGCGTACGGGCTGGACCGCACCTTCCTGGTGTCGCCCTCCTCGACGGACGCGCGGCTGGCGATGACCGCGGCGCACTGCCGGGGCTTCGTCTACGCCACCGCGATCATGGGCGTCACCGGCGCCCGGGCGAAGACCTCCGACGCGGCGCCGGTCCTGGTCTCCAGGGTGCGGGAGGTCACCGACCTGCCGGTCGGCGTCGGGCTGGGCGTCGGCACGGGCGCGCAGGCCGGCACGGTCGCCGGGTACGCCGACGGCGTCATCGTCGGCAGCGCCCTGATCCGCTGCCTGCTCGACGCCCCGGACGAGGCGTCCGGCCTGGCCGCCCTCCGCGCCCTCAGCGCCGAACTCGCCCAAGGCGTCCGCACCCCCACCCCCTGAGGCGGGAGCGTGGGGACGTAGGGGCGCGCGGGGGAGTTAGTGGCGGGTCGCCGTGGGTGGATTGGCCCGCTGGCCCGGCGGGTGTCCGGCCGGGGGTGCGACCGCGCCCGGAGTGCTGGCCCTCTCGGCCGCGGTGTCCGGTGGGAGGCTGGCCGGTGCGGGGGTGGGCGGTGTGGCGGTGTGCAGGACGCCGGAGCGGCCCGCCAGCGCGTCGGCGAGCGCGGCCCGGGTGGTCGGCGTGAGCGCCTCCGGGAGAGCCGTGGGGTCGTGCCAGGACGCCCGGCAGCCGCCCATCGGTTCGCCGGTCGGCCCCGCCCCCCGGACGCGCGCCCGGAAGACGTGCACCAGGACGTCGGGCAGCGGCCCGGCGCGACCGGCCGACGACGCGACCCGGCCCGTCGACGAGGCCGGGCCGGCGGGGCTCGTCGACGGCGGGGCGCACGCGCCGGCCAGGTGGTAGAGGCCGACCAGGTCCACGACCTCGACCTCCCAGCCCGTCTCGGTCCGGACGTCGCGCACCGCGGCGTGTACCGGGCTCTCCGCCGGACGCAGCCGGCCGCCCGGGAGCCCGTAGCGCCGCTCGCCCCGGCCCTGGCGGCAGAGCAGCACCCGGCCGGCGTCGTCGGTGACGACCGCCGCGACCGCCCAGGTGAGCGCGCCCATGGACAAAGAGCCTACGGGGGCGCAAACCAGAAGTCACCGGGATCGGGCGACGGTGGACCGGGGTGCCGCCGGAGGGGCAGACGGCGGTAGCGTGTGCATCCGTGACTCTCGCCTCGCTGACCCCCCAGGCGGCCCTGCCCAGCCCCAGCACCGCCGTGTGGCAGCTCGGACCGCTGCCGATCCGGGCGTACGCGCTGTGCATCATCCTCGGCATCGTGGTGGCCTGCTGGGTCACCGAACGGCGACTGCGCCAGCGCGGCGTCGCCCCCGGGGCGGTGCTCGACATCGCGGTCTGGGCGGTGCCGGCCGGCATCATCGGCGCCCGCATCTACCACGTGATCACCTCGCCGGAGAAGTACTTCGGCACCGGCGGCGACCCGCTGAAGGCGTTCGCCATCTGGGAGGGCGGTCTCGGTATCTGGGGCGCGGTGGCCGGTGGCGCGGTCGGCGCCTGGATCGCCGCCCGCCAGCTCGGCATCCCGTTCGCGGTGGTCGCCGACGCGCTGGCCCCGGGCCTGCCGCTGGCCCAGGCGGTCGGCCGGCTCGGCAACTGGTTCAACAACGAGCTGTACGGCGGCCGGACCACCCTGCCGTGGGGGCTGGAGATCCACCGGATGGACCCGGACAACCCCGGCCACGCGCTGCGGGACGACGCCGGCCGGCCGATCCTCGAGCCGGGGCTCTACCACCCGACGTTCGCGTACGAGCTGCTGTGGAACCTCGGCGTCGCCGCGCTGGTCTTCGTCCTCGACCGCAAGCTGCGCCTCGGCCGGGGGCGGGCGTTCGCCCTCTACGTGATGGGCTACACCGCCGGGCGGTTCTGGATCGAGCTGATGCGCACCGACGAGGCGAACACCATCCTCGGCGTACGCCTGAACGTCTGGACCGCCGGCCTGGTGTTCCTCGGCGCCCTGGTCTACTTCCTGCGGGTGCGCGGGCCCCGCGAGTACCTCGTTCCGGTCGGCGCCGCCGCGACGCCGCCCGTGCCCGCCGACTCCGACGTCTCGCAGGTCGACCTCTCCGCCGCCGAGGCGGGGGCGAAGCAGGCCGCGCCGGAGGGCTACCGGGTGGTCGGCGAGGAGCAGTACCGGCGCTGGCGGGAGACCGGCGAGCTGCCCGTCACGACCGGCGAGGAGACGGCGACCGACACGGACGCCGCGAGCGCCGGCGACGGGTCCGCCGAGTCGGACGGCGACGAGGAGAGCACGGAGGACCGGGCGGGGGCTGCCGGCTCCCGGCCCGCCGACCGCGACAGCTGAGGGGGAGCACCACATGCGTAGCGCGGTGGTGGTGGGCGCCGGCATCGGCGGCCTCGCGGTCGCCGGCGCGCTGGCCCGCTCCGGGTGGCGGGTCACCCTGCTGGAGCGCGCCGACCGGGTCCGCCCCGAGCCGACCGCCGTGGTGCTCTGGCCCAACGGCGTACGCGCGCTGCGCGCCCTCGGTCTCGGCGCCGGCCTGGAGGCGATCGCCACGCCGCTGCCCGACGGCGGGGTACGCCGCCCGGACGGCCACTGGCTGGTGCAGCCCCGGCCGACCCCCGCCGACCGGATGCCGGTGGTGGTGCACCGGGAGGACCTGCACGACGCGCTGATCGCCGGGCTGGGCGACGAGGTCGAGCTGCGCACCGGGGTGACGGTGCGGACGGTCCGCGCCGAGCCCGGCCAACGCCCGTCGGTCGGCGACGGCCGGCACACCGTCGAGGCGGACCTGGTGGTCGCCGCGGACGGCACCGACAGCGAGATCCGCCGGCAGCTCGCCCCGGAGTCCGGGGTGGTCAGCTCGGGCTGCGCCGCGTGGCGGGCGGTGATCCCCTGGTACCGCGCCCCGAAGCTGCCCGCCGACCGGCCCGTCGGCGGCGAGGTGCTCGGCGCCGGTTACCGGTTCGTGTCCGCCTCGCTGGGCGAGCGCGGATCCTCCGGCGCCTCCAGCCGGGGCGGCATCTACTGGGTGGCCACGGCCGCCGGGGCGCCGCGCCCGGAGCCGCCGGAGACCCAGCTGGCCCTGCTGCGCCGCTGGTACGCGGGCTGGCCCGCGCCGATCGCCGAGCTGCTCGACGCCACCGACCCGACGGACCTGGTGCAGCAGGAGATCCGCGAGCTGCGACCGCTGCCCAGGTCGTACGGTTTCCCGGCCGGCCCGGGCGGGGTGGTGCTGCTCGGCGACGCCGCGCACGCCATGCCGCCGCACCTCGGCCAGGGCGCCTGCCTCGCCTTCGAGGACGCGGCGACCCTCGCCTCGCTGCTGCGCGAGTCCCGACTGCCCGACGCCGTGGTCGCGTACGACCGGGTGCGCCGCCCCCGCGCGGCGACGGTGGTCCGGCAGACCCGCCGGATGTCGGCGGTGCTGAAGGCCCGGGGCCCGCTGGCGCTGCGCGCCCGCGACGCCGCCCTCGGCACGATCACGCCCCGCCTGCTCTCGACCGCCGCCACCACGGCCGCCCAGTGGCGCCCCCCGACCTGACCCGCCCACCCCGCTCCGCCAGGGCGGGCGTCAGGGGGTGACGGGGGCGGGCTCGGCGATGCAGGCGGTGCCGACGCGGCGGAAGCCGACGCGGAGGTAGACCCGGGCGATGTCCTCGCTGCCGGCGGAGAGGAAGACCAGGTCGGTGCCGGCGGCAAGCAGCGTGCGGGCCAGCGCGGCCGTGACCGCCGCGCCCAGGCCGCGGCGGCGGGCGGCCGGCAGGGTGGCGATCCCGGCGATCTCGGCCACGTCGCCGACCCGCATCGCCATCCCGCTGGCCAGCGCGCCGTCGGCGGGCGTGCCGGCCAGCGCCGACAGTCGCCGACCGTCGGCGATCCGGGCCCGCTCCTCGTCCAGCGCCGCCTCGTCCAACCCGGCCACGGCGGCGTCCCGCTGCGCCGGGCCGGCCTCGCCGCGGTCGGTGCCGGGCGCGGCGAACCCGACGGCGGCGACCGCTCGCTGCGCGGCCACGTCCGCCGCGAAGCCGGGGCCCGCCGGGTCGAGCAGCCGCACCGGCACGTCGGTGAGGGCGCCCCGGTCGGGCAGGGCGTCCGGGTCGAGCACCATCAGCGGAGCCTCCAGCACGGACAGGCCCGCCGAGCGGGCCACCGCGAGCAGGTCCGGGGTCGTCTCGTGCACCCACTCGAGGGCCTCGGGCAGGCCGAGTTCGCGCTGCCGTTCGCGCACCGCCGCGACGTCGGCCAGCGACGGCGGCTCGGTGGCGTCGAGGCGGGGCCGCGCGTAGAACGGCCAGCCGACCCCGTTCCGGACGAACAACACGAGTGCGCCGTGCTCCTCCGTCCGGGCGACGTCCCGGGGCACCGCGTCGTAGAAGCGTTCCAACCGGTCGAACAGGTCCTTCGGCAGGCGATCCACCGGGCGAGACTACACGTCCCAGAGTCTGGAAGGTGTGATCAATCTGCACTGGCCTTGCGCGTCGGACCCTAACGTAGACTCAATAGACCCCCGAGGGCCGACGTCGTCCCGATCCAGATCCATCCTGAGTGACGACAGGAGGCCCGGTGGCCTTTCCGTACCCTCACCGCAGCCCCCAGCAGGCCCCGCACCTCGGCCCGGGAGCGCCCGCGGCCGGGCTCTACGACCCCGCCCAGGAGCACGACGCCTGCGGTGTGGCCTTCGTGGCGGACCTGCACGGACGGCGCTCGCACGCGGTCGTGGTCAACGGCCTCGACGCGCTCTGCCGACTGGACCACCGGGGAGCCCGTGGCGCGGAACCGAACACCGGCGACGGCGCGGGGATCATGATCCAGGTGCCGGACGCGTTCCTGCGCGCGGTGGTCGACTTCCCGCTGCCGCCCGCCGGAGAGTACGCCACCGGCCTGGTGTTCCTCCCCGACGACGACGCCGCGGAGGCCCGCGCCCGCCGCGTGGTGGAGAAGTACGCGCTGGTCGAGGGGGCCGACCTGCTCGGCTGGCGGGACGTGCCGGTCGACCCGAGCGGCCTCGGCGAGACCGCCCTCGCGGCGATGCCCCGGGTCCGGCAGCTGTTCCTCGCCGCGCACCGGCTCACCGACTCGCCCGCGGGGCCGGCCGGGTCGCCGCTAGGCGGCATCGAGCTGGAGCGGGTGGCGTTCTGCGTCCGCAAGCAGGCCGAGCGGGAGAGCGCCGAGCGGGGCGTGCCGGCGTACTTCCCGTCGCTGTCCGCGCGGACCATGGTCTGGAAGGGCATGCTCACCCCCGACCAGCTCCCGGCGTTCTACCCCGAGCTGACCGACGAGCGGGTGGAGAGCGCGATCGCGCTGGTGCACTCCCGGTTCTCCACCAACACGTTCCCGTCCTGGCCGCTGGCGCACCCGTATCGGCTCATCGCGCACAACGGCGAGATCAACACCATCCGGGGCAACCGCAACTGGATGCAGGCCCGCGAAGCACTGCTGCGGACCCCGGAGCTGTCGGGCAACATCCGCCGGGTCTTCCCGGTCTGCACCCCCGCCGCCTCCGACTCGGCGAACTTCGACGAGGTCCTCGAACTGCTGCACCTGGCCGGGCGGAGCCTGCCGCACGCCGTGCTGATGATGATCCCCGAGGCGTGGGAGAACGACCCGGACATGGCCCCCGACAAGCGGGCCTTCTACCGCTTCCACGCGAGCCTCATGGAGCCGTGGGACGGGCCGGCCTCGGTCGCCTTCACCGACGGCGAGATCGTCGGCGCCGTGCTCGACCGCAACGGGCTGCGCCCGGGCCGCTGGTGGCGGACGGACGACGGCCTGGTGGTGCTCGGCAGCGAGGCCGGCGTGCTCGACCTCGACCCCGCCCGGGTGGTCGCCAAGGGCCGCCTCCAGCCGGGGAAGATGTTCCTGGTCGACACCGTCGCCGGGCGGATCGTGCACGACGACGAGATCAAGGCGGAGCTGGCCGCCGCGCAGCCGTACGCCGAGTGGCTGCACGCCGGCCTGATCGAGCTGACCGACCTGCCCCCGCGCGAGCACATCGTCTACACCCACGACTCGGTGCGCCGCCGGCAGCAGACCTTCGGCTACACCGAGGAGGAGCTGAAGATCCTGCTCGCGCCGATGGCGCGGACGGGCGCCGAGCCGCTCGGCTCGATGGGCACCGACACCCCGATCGCCCCGCTGTCCACCCGGCCGCGGCTGCTCTACGACTACTTCCACCAGCTCTTCGCGCAGGTCACCAACCCGCCGCTGGACGCCATCCGCGAGGAGCTGGTGACCAGCCTGGCGTCGACGATCGGGCCGGAGGGCAACCTGCTCGACCCGGGCCCGGCGAGCTGCCGGCAGATCGTGCTGCCGTACCCGGTGATCGACAACGACGAGCTGGCCAAGATCCTCTCCATCGACGAGGACGGCGACCTGCCGGGCTTCAAGGCCGTCCGGGTCTCCGGGCTCTACCGCGTGCGGGACGGCGGCGCCGGGATCAAGGCCCGGCTGACCGAGATCTGCCGGCACGTCTCCGAGGCGATCGAGGACGGCGTGCGGATCCTGGTGCTGTCGGACCGGGACTCCAACGCCGACCTCGCCCCGATCCCGTCGCTGCTGCTCACCGCCGCCGTGCACCAGCACCTGGTCCGCGAGCAGACCCGCACCCAGGTGGCGCTGGTCGTCGAGTCCGGCGACTGCCGCGAGGTGCACCACGCGGCCGTGCTGATCGGCTACGGCGCGGCGGCGGTCAACCCGTACCTGGCCTTCGAGTCGGTGGAGGACATGATCTCCACCGGCGCGCTCGTCGGCGTCGAGCCGGTGAAGGCGGTCCGCAACTACGTCAAGGGCCTCGGCAAGGGCGTCCTGAAGATCATGTCCAAGATGGGCATCTCGACGGTGTCGTCGTACTGCGGGGCGCAGGTCTTCGAGGCCGTCGGGCTGGACTCCCGGCTGGTCGAGCGCTACTTCCGCGGCACCCCGAGCAAGATCGGCGGGATCGGGCTGGACGGCATCCACGCCGAGGTGGCCGCCCGGCACGCCGTGGCCTGGCCGGAGCCGGGCGCCGAGTCCTCCGGGCGGCTGGCGGTGGGCGGCGAGTACCAGTGGCGCCGCGAGGGTGAGCTGCACCTGTTCAACCCGGAGACGGTCTTCCTGCTCCAGCACGCCACCCGCAGCCGCCAGTACGACGTCTTCCGCCAGTACACGGCGAAGGTCGACGAGCTGGCCGCGAAGGCCGGCTCGCTGCGTGGGCTGTTCACCCTGCGGACGGGAGTGCGGCCGGCGGTGCCGATCGAGGAGGTCGAGCCGGCCACCGAGATCGTCAAGCGGTTCGCCACCGGCGCCATGTCGTACGGGTCGATCTCGGCGGAGGCGCACGAGACCCTCGCCATCGCCATGAACCGCCTCGGCGGCAAGTCCAACACCGGCGAGGGCGGCGAGGACGTCGAGCGGCTGCACGATCCGGCCCGCCGCTCCGCCGTGAAGCAGATCGCCAGCGGCCGGTTCGGGGTGACCAGCGAATACCTGGTCAACGCCGACGACCTCCAGATCAAGATGGCCCAGGGCGCCAAGCCCGGCGAGGGCGGGCAGCTGCCCGGCAACAAGGTCTGGCCGTGGATCGCCCGCACCCGGCACGCCACGCCGGGCGTCGGCCTGATCTCCCCGCCGCCGCACCACGACATCTACTCCATCGAGGACCTCGCCCAGCTCGTCCACGACCTCAAGTGCGTCAACCCGTCCGCGCGGGTGCACGTCAAGCTCGTCAGCGAGGTCGGCGTCGGCACCGTGGCGGCGGGCGTGGCGAAGCTCAAGGCGGACGTCATCCTGATCTCCGGCCACGACGGCGGCACCGGCGCGTCCCCGCTGAACTCGCTCAAGCACGCCGGCACCCCGTGGGAGCTGGGGCTGGCCGAGGCGCAGCAGACGCTGCTGCTCAACAAGCTGCGCGACCGGGTCACCGTGCAGGTCGACGGCCAGCTCAAGACCGGCCGGGACGTGCTGGTCGCGGCGCTGCTCGGCGCCGAGGAGTTCGGCTTCGCCACCGCCCCGCTGATCGTCGAGGGCTGCGTGATGATGCGGGTGTGCCACCTGGACACCTGCCCGGTCGGCATCGCCACCCAGAACCCGGTGCTGCGGGAACGCTTCACCGGCCGGCCGGAGTTCGTGGAGAACTTCTTCCTCTTCCTCGCCGAGGAGGTCCGCGGCTACCTGGCCGAGCTGGGCTTCCGCTCGATCGAGGAGGCCATCGGGCACGCCGAGCTGCTCGACGTCGCCCCGGCGATCGCGCACTGGAAGGCCGGCGGGCTCGACCTGACGCCCGTGCTGCACCTGCCGGAGCTGCCGGCCGGCGCCGCCCGCCGGGGCGTCCGCGCCCAGGACCACGGCCTGGACCGGGCGCTGGACAACGAGCTGATCGCCCTCGCCGGGCCGGCGCTGCGCGACGGCACGCCCGTACGGGTCGAGGTGGCGGTGCGCAACGAGCACCGCAGCGTCGGCGCGATGCTGGGCGGCGAGGTCACCCGCCGCTTCGGCGGGGCCGGCCTGCCCGCCGACACGGTCGAGTTCACGCTGCGCGGCACCGCCGGGCAGTCGTTCGGCGCGTTCCTGCCGCGCGGGGTCACCCTGCGGCTGCACGGCGACGCCAACGACTACGTGGGCAAGGGCCTCTCCGGTGGCCGGCTCATCGTGCGGCCGGACGCCGCCGCCCCCTTCGTCGACGGCGACGCCGCACCGGGGGAGCGGGCCGAGGACCAGACCATCGCCGGCAACACCATCCTCTACGGCGCCACGGCGGGCGAACTCTTCCTGCGCGGGCGGGTGGGGGAGCGGTTCGCGGTGCGCAACTCCGGCGCGGTTGCCGTCGTCGAGGGCGTCGGCGACCACGGCTGCGAGTACATGACCGGCGGGACCGTGGTGGTGCTGGGGCCGACGGGCCGCAACTTCGCCGCCGGCATGTCCGGCGGGACCGCGTTCGTGTACCGGCTGGACCGCCGCCGGGTCAACGCGGAGCTGGTCGACCTGGCCCCGCTGTCCGACCAGGAGCAGGCCGTGCTGCACGAGCTGGTGCAGCGGCACTTCGCCGAGACCGACTCGGCGGTCGCCGAGGAGCTGCTCAAGCGTTGGCCGGAGGCGGTGGCGGAGTTCACCGCGGTGGTGCCCCGGGACTACCGCCGGGTGCTGGAGATCATGCGGGCCGCCGAAGCCGCCGGCCGCGACGTCGACGACGCGGTGATGAGCGCGCTCTCCGCGCCCGCCGCGAAGTCCATGCCGACCACGCCCGCCCCGCGGGCGGCGGTCCAGGAGGTGGCTCGTGCCTGACCCGAACGGTTTCCTGCGCTACGACCGGCGGCTGCCGGCGCGCCGCCCGGTGCCGGTGCGGATCAGCGACTGGCGGGAGGTCTACCCGCCGGCCGGCGAGGAGCTGATCCGCGAGCAGGCCACGCGCTGCATGGACTGCGGCATCCCGTTCTGCCACGACGGCTGCCCGCTGGGCAACCGCATCCCCGACTGGAACGACCTGGTCCGGACGGGCGGCTGGGACGCAGCGGTGGAGTCGCTGCACGCCACCAACAACTTCCCGGAGTTCACCGGCCGGCTCTGCCCGGCGCCCTGCGAGGCGGCCTGCGTGCTCGGCATCGGCGGCGGCCAGCCCGTCACCATCAAGCAGGTCGAGGTGGAGATCGCCGACGCGGCCGTCGCGCGGGGCGGCCTGCTGCCGCGCCCGGTGCCCGCGCCGACCGGCCGGTCGGTCGCCGTGGTCGGCTCCGGGCCCGCCGGCCTCGCCGCCGCGCAGCAGCTCGCCCGCGCCGGTCACGCCGTGACGGTGTACGAGCGCGACGACGCGATCGGCGGCCTGCTCCGGTACGGCATCCCCGACTTCAAGCTGGAGAAGGCCCACATCGACCGGCGGCTGGCCCAGCTCGCCGCCGAAGGCGTGCGCTTCCGCACCGGGGTGAACGTCGGCGTCGACGTCACCGCCGAGCAGGTGCGCGCCGAGCACGACGCGGTGCTGCTCGCCTGCGGCGCGTTGCAGGGCCGGGACACCCCGGAGACCCCGGGCCGGCACCTGCGCGGCGTGCACCAGGCGATGGAGCACCTCGTCGCGGCCAACCGGGTGGTCGCCGCGGCGGCGGGCGGCCGGCCCGACACCGCAGTGCTGCCCGACGGCACGCCCATCGACGCGGCCGGGAAGCACGTGGTGATCATCGGTGGCGGCGACACGGCGGCGGACTGCCTCGGCGTGGCGCACCGGCAGGGCACGGCCGGCGTACACCAGCTCGACCTCTACCCGCGGCCGCCGCAGGCCCGCGACGAGGCCCGGGACCCGTGGCCGACCTGGCCGTGGCTCCTGCGCAGCTACCCGGCGCACGAGGAGGGCGGCGAGCGGGTCTTCGCCGTCGCGGTGCAGGAGTTCGTCGACGACGGCACCGGGCAGGTGCGGGCGGTGCGGATCGCCGAGGTGAGCGTGGAGAAGCGGGACGGGCGGCGGATCGTCACCCCGCTGCCCGGTTCGGAGCGGGAGCTGCCGGCCGACCTGGTGCTGCTGGCCATCGGTTTCGAGGGCACCGAGGCGCAGCCGCTGCTCGACCAGTTCGGGGTCGTCCGCAACGCGCGCGGGGCCGTCGACGCCCGGCCGGACTGGCAGACCGACACCGACGGCGTCTTCGTCGCCGGTGACATGCACCGGGGCGCCTCGCTGATCGTCTGGGCGATCGCCGAGGGGCGGGCGGCGGCCGCCGCGATCCACGCGTACCTCGGCGGGGTCGGAACGCTTCCGGCCCCGGTGGACCCGGCCCGGCAGCCGCTCGCGGCCCGCTGACCACCCGCTCGGGCCCGACGTGGTCCCGGCCTGCGCCTGGCAGGCCGGGGCCACGTCGCGTGAGCCGCCTCACGAAAGACGGCAAATAGGTTTAATTGCCGCCAGACTTGGCGGCTGCCGCGCACCGCCACCCGGGTTCGGCACCGTCATGTCGCCGTCCCACGGGGGAATCAGTCGTGTTCGCCGCGCTGCGCCACCGGAACTACCGGATCTGGGCCGCCGCCGGATTCGTGTCCGTCGTCGGGACCTGGATGCAGGTCCTGGGCGTGAACTGGTACGTGCTCGCCGAGACCGGCTCGGCGACGTCGATGGGCTTCACCGTCCTGCTCCAGGCCCTGCCCACGCTGCTGCTCAGCGTCTGGGGCGGGGCGCTGGCCGACCGGCTGCGCGCGAAGCCGCTGCTGATCGTCGCCCAGGCGCTCCACGCGGCCCTGGCGGCCGGGCTGGCGCTGGTCGCCGTCACCGGCGTGGGCGGCCTCCCGGCGATCTACGCGATCTCGCTGGTGACCGGCGCCGTCTCGGCCATCGAGGGCCCGGTGATGGGGCGCTGGTGCTCGACCCTGGTGGACCGGGAGAGCCTCGGCAACGCCCTGGCGCTCGGTTCGCTGACCAACTCCGCCGGCCGCATCCTCGGCATGAGCGCCGGCGCCGTCCTGGTCGCCGCCGTCGGCCCCGCGCTGCTCTTCGCGGTCAACGCCGCCAGCTTCGTCGCGGTGGTGGTGGCCCTGTTCGCCGTACGCGAGCGGGAGCTGCACGCGGGGGAGCCGGCGCCGGCCGACGCGGAGCCGGCGGACCGCGGCATCGTCGCCGGATTCCGCTATCTGCTGCGCCAACCGGTGGTGCTCGTCGCGCTCGCCCTGTCGTTCGTGCTCGGCAGCCTCGGCCGCAACTACCAGGTGACCATGGCGGCCATGAGCGACGGACCGCTGGGCGGCGGTGCCTCCGGCTACGGGTTCCTCTCCACCGTCTTCGCGGTCGGCACGGTGCTCGGCGCCCTCGTCGCGGCCCGGCGGCGTGAGCTGGGCTACGGGATCCTGCTCGCGGCCGGCCTGCTGGCCAGCGTGCTGCAGATCGTCGCCGGGCTGGCCCCGGGCACCCTGAGCTTCGCCGCGGTGATCCTGCCGGTCGCCGCCGCGGCCGTGGTCATCGACACCACCGTCGGTGCCCGGGCCCAGCTCGACACCGACTACGCGATGCGGGGCCGGGTGCTGGCCGCGCTGGCGGTCACCGGCTCCGTCTCCGCCGCGGTCGGCGCGCCGCTGCTCGGCTGGCTCTCCGAACACGCGGGCCCCCGGGAGACCCTCGTGCTGGCCGGGACGGTGACGGCGATCGCCACCGTGGTGGCGGGGATCGGGCTCGACCGACTGCGCGGGCGCCCGCTGCGCCGGCGGGTCGCCCTGGCACTGGCCGTGCCGGCGGTACGGCGTCCGGTGCGTCGGGTCGCCTCGACGGCGGCCCGCGTCGTCCGACCGGCGTCGAGCGCGGTGCGGTCCGTCCGGCCCGTCCGGGCCGTCGCACGGATCGTCCGACCGGCGGGAGGCGACGTCCCGGCCGGCCGCCCCGTGCTGCCCCGGCCGGCCACCGGTCGACCCCGGGCGGGCCGGGAGGCGCACGAATGCGCCGCCTGCGCGCCGCGCCGTGCCCGCCGCCGCTCCCGCCTGACCGGCGCGGCACGTCCGCTCGACCAGCCGGCCGAGTGCCCCCGCTCCGGCTGACCCCACCGCCCCACCAGCTCCCGGTGTGCGGAAGGACCGACGCGCCCGCCTCGCCACTGTCCGGGTGTCGCCTGTGTCCGTTAGGGTCCTTGAGGACCAGGCGGGGCGACGGCGACGGGAGCAGAGGGTGGGCAGGCTCGCGTCGGCGTACGGGCAGGCGGTCGCGGCGCACCGCGCGGCCCGGTCCCACCTCGACACCGCCCGTCGGGCGCTCGCCGGGCACGCCCCGGCCGTCCCGAACGGCGCGGGCGCGCTCGTCGCCCGGCTCGCCGAACTCGGCGGCGCGCTCGCCACCCCGACCCCCGGGGCCACCCCGGTCGCCGTCGCGCCCGTCCCGGTGCGCGTCGGCGAGGCGTCCACTCCCGACGGCGCCTTCCCCGTCCTCGTGCCGCTGGGCGGCGGACACCACCTCGCGGTCGACGCGGACGCCCGCGACCCCCGGGTGGCCGGCCTGCTGCGGGCGCTCGTGCTGCGGCTGCTCGCCACGGCGCCGCCCGGCGGGGTCCGGGTCGCCGGGATCGACACCGCCGCGCTGGGCGCCACCTTCGGGCCGCTGCGCCCGCTGGTCGACGCCGGCGTGCTCGACCCGCCCGCCACCGGCGAGGCCGAGGTGGCCGCCCTGCTCGACGCCGCCGAGCGGCACGCCCGCGCCGCCCGGCACGCCGACCGTCCCGACCAGGAGCTGCTGCTGGTCGTCGCCGCGTCGACGCCGCCGCCCCGCGAGGCGGCCCGGCTCGCCGCGCTCACCCACGCCGGGCCGGCCGCCGCCGTCTGCGTCCTGGTCGCCGGCCAGCCGTCCGCCGCGTCCGCCGACCCGCCGCCCCAGCTCGGCGCCACCACCACGGTCCGGCTGACCGAGCGGTACGCCCACGTCGGCGACCCGCCCGGCGCCCCGTTCAGCGTCGACGGCACCGGCCTGGCGGCCCCCGTGCTGCTCGACGGCGACCCGCCGGCCGCGTCGGTGGCGGCCCTCGCCGCCCATCTCGGCGCCGCCGCCCGGCGCGGCGACGCGGTGGGCTTCGCCGAGCTGCTGCCCGAGCGGCGGTGGGCCGAGTCGGCGGGCAACGGGCTGCGCACCGTGGTCGGCCGCGCCGGCCGGGACCGGGTCACCGTCGCCTTCGACGACGCCACCCCGCACTGGCTCGTCGGCGGGCGCACCGGCGCCGGCAAGACGGTCTTCCTGCTCGACGTCCTCTACGGGCTCGCCGCCCGCTACTCGCCCGCCGAGCTGCAGCTCTACCTGCTCGACTTCAAGGAGGGGGTGAGCTTCACCGAGTTCGTCCCCACCCCCCGCGACCCGTCCTGGCTGCCGCACGCCCGGGCCGTCGGCATCGAGTCCGACCGGGAGTACGGCGTCGCCGTCCTGCGGGAGCTGCGCCGCGAGCTGTCGCGGCGGGCCACCGCGCTCAAGCGGCACGGCGTCACCAAGCTCGCCGACCTGCCCCGCGACACGCCGGTACCCCGGATCGTGGCGGTGGTCGACGAGTTCCACGTGCTGCTCGCCGGCAACGACGCGCTGGCCCGCGAGTCGGTCGACCTGCTCGAGGAGCTGGCCCGCAAGGGCCGCTCGTACGGCGTGCACCTGGTCCTGGCGAGCCAGAGCATGACCGGCGTCGAGGCGCTCTACGGGCGGGCCGAGGCGATCTTCGGTCAGTTCGCGCTCCGGGTGGCGCTGCCCGGCGGCGGCGGGGTCCTCGACCCGCTGAACGAGGCCGCCCACACCCTGCCCGTCGGTTCGGCCGTGCTCAACACCGCCGCCGGGGCGGTCGGCGCCGACACCGTCGTCCGCTTCCCCGACGCCCACGCCGCCGCGGCCGAGCTGGCCGCGCTGCGGCACGAGCTGTGGCAGGCGCGGCCGGCGGGCGCGCGCCCCCCGTCGGTGTTCAGGGGCTACGAGACCGCGCGCGTCGAGGACGACCCCACCTTCGCCGGGCTGCGCCCGGGCGGGCGTCGCCCGCTCGCCCTGGTCGGGCGGACGGTCGACGTGGACGGCACCTCCGCGCTGTTCATGCTGGACGCCACCCCGGGCCGGCACCTGGCCGTGGTGGGCACCTCGGCCACCGGCGCGGAGGTGCTGCGGGCGGCCACCCTGAGCCTCGCCCGCCAGCACGCCCCGGGCGACGCCCGGTTCCTCATCGCCCCGCTGGTCGCCGCCGCCGAGCCCGCCGCCGACGACACCACCGCCACGCTGGTCGCCGCCGGTCACGCCGTCGACCGCCTCGACACCGCCGGCCTGCGCCGGCACGTCGCCACCCTCGCCGCCGGGCTGTCGGCCCCCACCACGCCGTCCGGCTCGGCCGCCACCACGCCGTCCGGCCCGGTCGCCCCGGCCCGGCCGGAGGGCGGTGCCGCGCCGGACACCGGCCGCACCTACCTCGTCGTGTTCGGGATGGACGCCGCCAGCGCGGCGCTCGCCGCCACCGACCCGGAGACGTTCCGCTCCGGCCACGACGACCTGGGGGCGCTGCTGCGCCAGGGCCCCGCGCGGGGCGTGCACCTGCTCGGCTGGTGGCGCGGGCTGCGCCGGCTCGCCGACGACCTCGGCGGCGCGCACAACCGCGACGACGTCGCCTGTCTGGTGGCGCTGAACGTGCCCGGCGCCGACCTCGGGCTGCACCTCGGGGTGCACGACCTCGCGTACGCGCCCCGGCCCGACCGGGCGCTGCTGGTCGACCGGCACGACCAGCGCACCCGACTCATCGTGCCGTTCGCCCGCGACGGGCACGGCCCGGACGGGGAGGACTGAGGCGGTGTCCGACTACTCCGAGTACGCGGCGCTGGCCCGCCAGCTCGCCGAGCGGCGTCGGGCCGGTGAGCGCGGCGCCGCCGCCGAGGCCGAGCGCCGGCGCAACCTGCACGCCGCCGCGGACTACCTCCAGCACCGGCTGACCGCCCAGGGGCAGCGCCTCGACCAGCTCGGCCAGGCCATCGGCGTCCCGGCCCCCGGCGTGCCCACCGGCCCCGCGCCCGCGCCGGCGACCGCACCCGCGG